>REEN01000037.1 GCA_007695015.1 Marinilabiliales bacterium | reverse complement strand
TTTCATATTAAAAAACATTTAATTCAATTATTAATATATGATAATGTGTAAATTACAAATTTATTAAAAATAAAGATGAAGCGGCAATATTTATATGAAATAATTGTTAAACCTCAAATCAGTTTGAAAACAATAATCCCATCTCTCTTTCCTTTGCCTTCCTGTGCCACTTCTCCGGGAGAACCTTCCAGTTGTTGAGTGCCACGGGATGAATAACCTCCTCCCTTTCAATATACTCCATCAGGTAATGCCTCAGATCCCTGCTTGTGGAGCTGACAAGCCTGTCGGCGAACCCGCTGCGTGAAAGTCCCGCTCCATGTTCAAGATGCCCGCCGCCTCCGCTGCCGCGGTAGGAATTGATGGCCACCCTGTATCTCCTGTCAGCATTAAATGGCTCGCCGCTGCTCATCCGGAGGACAGTGACCCGCTGTCCTGCAGGCCTGCTTACATCAACCGTATAATCTATGCCGGCTGCAGAGTCGAAGTCAAACGAAGCGCCGGCGAGTCTGTAAGTGCCCCCGCTATCAAGAATGATCGGGCTGTCATCTTCTCTGGTCCGGTACCTCAAAAGCAGATCATCTTTACTTTGCATGGTATTGAACCAGTTCCCGTATGAATATTCCAGGTAGTCCTTGATTTCACTGCCGTACAGTTCCATCGTATAGAGATAATTCTCAAACCTGTACAGGCTGAACATGTCCCCCACCGTAAGATAACCCTTCTCCAGCGTGGCGTCATAGGAAAGGGGAGCAGCAAATGAAATGTCGGCGCCGGTCATGTCAAGTTGCAGACTGTGGACAATGTCAACAAAAGGAGAGCTTCCGAAAAGCGATTCCCTGCTGGACATATCAGCCTCAAGCCTGCCGATCTTCCGGGAGACATATTCCCTTACCTCCCTGATACGGCCCTCATATTCTGAAAGAAGTCCCCTATCCGGATCATATCCCTGCATACTGATTATATTGCCCGAGATGATCCTGTCGTACCTTCCTTCCTTCCTGTTAAACTCAAGATCAACGGTTACCTCTGCCACGTACCGGCCGTGACTTCCAGGTCCCGCAACATACACCGGAGCGCCTTCGGGCCCATCAATCCATGTATCCCAGCGGCGATGGTCATGGCCAGTAATTATAATATCAAACCCCGGAACGGCTGATGCGATCATTCCCGAGCCACTCAAATACGATACCCCGTCCTCAGCCACGTCTGACACTGTTTCACCCATGCCTTCGTGGAACAGACCTATCACAATATCGGGCTTCTCCTCTTCCAGGATCAACTGCATCCACCTTTCCGCTTCACTCCTTATTTCTTTGAACTCCATCCCTTTCCACAATTGTTCAGGCAGCCATTCAGTCACCATTGGAGTTGTAAGACCAATTACAGCAACCTTTACACCCTTGATATCTAACACAGTATATGGCTCAAACCAGGGTTTCCCGGTAGCCGTATTCACAACATTGGCTGCCAGCCACGGGAAATAAGATTCATCAACTACTTTGCCATATACTGCCGGTCCCGCTTCAATATCGTGGTTGCCGACAACTATGGCGTCGTATCCAATCCTGTTCATAACCTCAGGAACAATATGAACCCTGGCTGTATCAATGAAATTGGAGTAGTAGACAAGAGGCTGCCCCTGCAATATATCACCGGCATCAAGCAGGATTACCTCTGTTCCCGGCTTTTCCCGCTGTTCTTTGACGTAACTGTAAACGCGGGCAAGCGATCCGTCTGCGGGAACATCACCGGTAAAATCCCACGGGAAGAGCAGGCCGTGAACATCGGATGTTGCGATGATACTGATGCTGAGAGTTTCGGGGCGGTCAGATGTGGCACACCCAAAGAAAAGAGATGCCGTAAAAACATATAAAAGCAGAAATTTTAACTTTCTCATCTGTTTAAAGTTTACAAATCGATGGTCAGAACGAACTCAATATGGTTGAACATGCTCGTGTGTACTTTAGAATTTAACATGGGGGTTTCATAAGATTGATATTGTGATTTGAAAAAACCCGGTGGTCATATTATCATGCCTGCTCCGACTGTTTCATTCGTTGCCTCGTCGATCATGACAAGGCTGCCGGTAATACGGTTTATCCGGTAGGGATCATGGAATAATGGCTTTGTGGTCCTGACCACTATGCAGGCAATATCGTTCAGGTTAACGGATTTGTCAGAGTGGTCCCTCTCAAGTGTGTTGATATTCATCTTGTAATCGATCTCCTTCACAACACACCGGGCATCCCGCGTGGTATGCTTTATTGCGTACTTCCCGTTAAGCAACAACGGTTTCTGGTTGAGCCAGCAGACCATAAGTCGTATATCCTGGCCGCTTTCAGGACCATTCTTCTCCCCCGTTATCATGTCGCCCCGGCTTATGTCAAGGTCGTCCTCAAGGGTTATTGACACAGACTGAGGAACAATAGTGCTCCTGAGTGATTTCTCGAACATGTCGATGCTTTTAACCCTTGAATGGAAGCCGCCGGGAAGAACTTTTACCCGGTCGCCCACCCTCAGTATCCCTCCGGCCATGCGTCCGGCATAGCCCCGGTAATCATGGTACTTATCCGATTGAGGCCTTATTACGTACTGAATGGGAAAGCGTACATCAACCAGATTCTCATCGCCTGCAATATGGATATTCTCCAGCAGGTACATCAGCGTTGGTCCGTCATACCATCGCGTATTGGCCGAACGGTCAACCACGTTGTCGCCGTACTTGGCGCTGATCGGAACAAATCCTACGTCCCTGATATCAAGCTTGCCGGAAAACCTGATGAATTGAGCCCTTATATCTTCAAAAACCTTCTGACTGAAGTTTACCAGGTCCATCTTGTTCACACAGATCACAACATGCGGGATTTGCAACAGTGAGGCAATATAAGCATGCCTTAGGGTCTGCTCGATAATTCCGTGCCTTGCATCGACAAGGATAAGCGCCAGGTTGGCAGTTGATGCCCCTGTCACCATGTTCCTTGTATACTGTATATGGCCGGGAGTATCGGCAATTATGAATTTCCTTTTAGGGGTGGCAAAATACCTGTATGCCACGTCTATGGTTATACCCTGTTCTCTCTCGGCCCTCAACCCGTCGGTGAGAAGGGCCAGGTTGACCCCCTCCTCACCCTTGCGGATGCTCGCAGAGGTGATAGCCTCCATCTGGTCCTCGAATATCGCCTTGCTGTCATACAGCAACCTGCCTATAAGCGTACTCTTACCATCATCAACACTGCCTGCAGTGGTAAACCGCAACAGTTCCATATCAAGATACCCCGGTGTGGGGTTGGCAGCGGACTTTTGCATCTGAATAAGCGTTATTAGTTTTATTTCCTGGTTTTCAACTAGAATTGCACTATGTTCGACCAACCACGAACTGACTCACCGGAGATATCCAGCCGGAGAGGTTTAGCCGGACAGTCAAAAGATCAGCATATCTCAGAAATATCCCTCCTTTTTCCTGTCTTCCATGGCTGCATCAGACCTTTTATCGTCATACCTGCCTCCCCGCTCCGTTACCCTTGTGGCTGCGATCTCCTTTATTATATCTTCAAGATTGTCGGCCGTTGAAAGGGTCAGCCCGGTGCAGGTGATATCGCCTATTGTGCGGCAGCGCACATCGCGCATCCCGGTCTTCTCTCCATCCTTGAGCTGCATGAATGGAGCGGCCGCCAGCCAGACCCCGTCGCGGTTGAACACTTCCCGTTTGTGGGTGAAATAGAGGCTGGGTATCTCAATCTCTTCCATGTAGATATACTGCCATACATCCAGCTCGGTCCAGTTGCTTATCGGAAAAACCCTGAAATGCTCTCCCATCAGCTTCCTTCCGTTGAATAGGTTCCACAGCTCGGGCCTCTGGTTCTTCGGGTCCCACTGGCCGAATTCGTCCCTGTGGGAAAAGAATCGCTCCTTCGCACGTGCCTTCTCCTCATCCCTGCGGCCTCCTCCCATGGCACAATCAAACCTGAGCTCTTCAATTGCATCAAGCAGGGTGACCGTCTGCAACACGTTCCGGCTTGCATTGACACCCTTTTCCTCAACTACCCGGCCCTTGTCGATCGATTCCTGCACCATCCTGGGTATGCACACCGAACCGGTCTTCTCCATCAGGCGGTCTCTAAACTCAAGTGTTTCCGGGAAATTGTGCCCCGTATCGATGTGAAGTAAAGGGAAAGGCACTTTCGCCGGCCAGAACGCCTTGCGGGCCAAATGAAAAAGCACAATTGAGTCTTTCCCCCCCGAAAAGAGCAGTGTGGGCCGTTCAAACTGGGCCGCCACCTCCCTTATCACATATATGGATTCTGATTCAAGTTCCCTCAGATGATTGATCCTGGTATCTTCCATGAACAGATATTAACAACGTAACAGTTTACCGTACAAATTTAACATAATTGACCGGGTTTCGAAATCCCGGATGAAACAATATTGTCCACATCAGGAGAGGATTCCGCGGCAATAGAGCCAGGAAGCCACCTGTCGTGCGAACCTGAAAGCATTTGGCTATCTGCCGCGTAACTGGCAGCAACCCGCTATCTGCAATGCACGGCACACCATAAGAAAACGGCCGGTCAGTGACCGGCCGTTTGAGTTTTAAAGTCAAGCAAATCCAGAGTTTAGTAACCCGGGTTCTGCTGTGCTTCCAGTGTTGGATTGGCGTTCAGCTCATTCTGCGGAAGGGGCCATACGAACCTGTGGTCATCATAGGGTATTTGACCAACTGGCCTGGGACCCTCATACTCTCCTGCATTCAGGTAGACCGGGTCTGGCGAATAGTCTGGCCAGGCCGCCTGGTAGGGCTCCCACGGATCATAGGGACTGCCCGCAATGTAAAACGCTTCGGGAGGAGTAACCGAGTTTGCCAGCTTGGAAGGCACACCAGCGATCGGGAAGTGCGGGCAATGCTGCAGCCTGTGAATATCGGGCCACCTTGAGCCCTCCATCACCAGCTCAATTCTTCTCTCATAGAGAATTGCCTCAAGCACGTTCACTGCATCGCCTCCGAAATCGGCTGCCAGGTCATAGGACTGGGTAGCGGGATCGGCAAGCGAGCGGTCACGAACCATATTGAGATAGGTCAGGGCATTGGCAGCATCACCGCCGCGTGCATACGCCTCTGCCAGGTTGAGAAGCACCTCGGGATAACGCATCATGGGAGATAGGTCATCCATCTGGGTGTCCCTCTTGTACTTGTCGGTAAGCACACGGCCTGCAATCCACCGCACCATCCTGTCATCGCGCTGCAGCTCATTACAACCAACCCTGCGCTTGTCATCAAGCAGCCACCATTCGCTGCGCCATATTATCGGGCTCATTGAAACCAGGTTCCGGCGGTTGTACTGCGAAGCAAGCGCACCGTTAACCGAAGGGTAGTTGGTCTCTGAGCTCTCCATACCGAAAATATGCTCGTTGCTGCCATAGGCACCGCCCACAAAGGCATCCCATGGATCGGCATGCAGGGAATAACTGCCTGCATAGGGTCCTGTGATGAACTTCAGCCCCTCTGTTAAAACGGCAGGAAAATTCCACATATGCTGGTGAATGCGCATCTTGTAGGCCGCTGCAGCCTCCTTGGTTCCCTTTGACAACCTGAATGTACCGGAGCGCTGCGCCTTCGCTGGAAGGTTCTGCTCGGCAAAGTCAAGGTCCTCCAGTATCCATTCGTAACACTGGGCCACCGAATGCCTGCCGGTCTCGAATCCGAGATCAATGGCATCCATGGTGGTAAATGGAACCCTGTGATAGGGCACACCCCAGTGAGAAGCATCGGCCGTGTGCCTGTAGGGGCGGGCGAACATCTTGAGCAGCTCATGGTAGCCTGCTGCCCTCAGCAGTCTGGCCTCCGCCTCATAGATATTGGCCTGTTCCTGGGATATCACACCATCGGCAGCCGCCTGCTGCACACCTTCGATTACAATGTTGCAGCGGTTTATCATACGGTATGTATCCGACCAGTAGAAAACGTTGTTTGCAGTGGTGGGTGTGTAGGTGCCCTGGTATGTGATTGCATAGAATGCATACCAGTTGACCGCATCCTCACCGCGGTTGTCACCCTGCTGAACAAATGCAGCACCAAAGGGATATCCCCGGCCACCGCCGAATTCACCAAGCTGCGCGGCATTGTACATGCCGTTAACCGACAGGGCAACCAGCTCGGGTGTTGAGAAAGCCGTAGCATCCGATACCTGGTTGAACGGTTCCAGATCGATTATGTCCTCGCAGGATGTGAACATGAGTCCCGCGCTGAAAACCATGATAAGGAACAGTTTCCCGAATTTTGCCATAATTTTTTTCATATTTTTCATATTAAACATTTTTTTCAATTATAAACTCAGGTTAATGCCGAAAGTCAGTGTCCGCTGACGCGGGGTCACGTTAAAGTCCACGCCGGCCGATTCCATCTCGGGATCAATCCCTGTGTAATCGGTTATCATGAACAGGTCGGAACCCTGTGCGAATATCCTGAGTCTTTCGATACCGATACGGTTGGATATCTCGGGGCTGAGCGTGTAGCCTATAACCACATTCTGCAGTTTTATGAAATCCCCTTTCTCAACGAAGCGGCCACTGGTTGCTCCCTGCTCATTGATGAAGTTGGTGCGTCCGTGCCACAGCCTTGGAGTCCATCCGTCGCCCGGGTTCTCGGGGCTCTGCCATCTGCCGATAAGCTCGCGGCCGTAGTTGGTGAACGAGTTGGCCACCAGGTCGGCGCGTGTGCGGTTCATTATGTAGTTGCCGCCTGAATACCGGAAGAGCACATTCAGGTCAAACTGCCCGTAACGCAGCCTCGTACCAAGTCCACCATAATAGGTAGGCATTGAAGGCCCGAAGAATATCCGGTCGTCTGCCGTGAGAACTGCAGGAGTGTCGATATTTGCCGGATTGGCCGGATCGTAAACCCTGTAGTTCTGGGTGGGTATGTTACCCTGTACCATCGTGCCGTCTTCCTTGCGATAGATGGGATTTCCGTTTGCGGCATTAACCCCAACGTAGTCATATCCGTATATCGACCTGATCGACTCTCCCTCCTCAATTCTCCAGTAGGCGCCTGTTATCGGCTGCCCTTCAACAAGCTCCAGTATCTCGTTCTTTATCAGCGTAAGGTTGGCATCAACGCTCCATGAAAAGTCCGCCGTACGGATTATGGTAGCCTCGGCCGAGAACTCATGACCCCAGTTCCTGAGCGATCCTATGTTCTGGCTTATTGAGTTGCCTGGAACACCGAACGCCGGTGGTGTGGGACGCGACAGGATCAGTCCGTCCTGGTCGTTCACAAAGTAGTCGTACGAGAACTGGTACCTGCCGTCGTAAAGCAAACCGTCAATACCAATGTCCAGCTTCTTGCTGGTCTCCCATCTAAGCATGTCATTACCCATCTGCACGAATGCAATACCGGTATGATCGCCGTACCTGACACCTCCGTAAAGCCCTGCATAGGGGTAGTTACCGATCGAGGTGTTACCCACCTGTGCATAAGAGGCCCTTATCTTCAGATCTGTAAGGAAGGTGAGGTTCTCCATGAACGCCTCGCGCGATATGGTCCATCCTGCCGAACCGCCCGGGAAGAGGCCCCAGCGGTTTGCCTCGGGCAATGATGAAAGTCCGTCATACCTGATTGATCCCTGAAGGAAGAACCTGTCGTCAAAGTTATAGTTCAGCCTCCCCAGGTAGGATATAAGCCCGTTCTGGCTCATGCTGCCGGATGACAACTGCGTACCGTATGTACCGCCTATAACGTTATGACGGAAAAAGGTCGATGACATGTCGGTACCACCTGCAAAGAAGTAGTTGTAGGTCTGCTGCTGGTACTCTGCAACAGCAGTAATCCCGATATTATGAACATCGGCAAATGTTTCGTTGAATGCCAGCATGTTCTGGGTCACCCACCTTACAAAATTGGTCTGTGTATTGTATATACGGCCGTTTACCGTTGCTCCGTCACCGTGGAGGGGGTTCCAGTAAAGGTGACCCTCTGTCATTGACATGTCGGTGCTGAGCTGGGTGCGGAAAATAAGGCTGGGAAGTATCTGAGCCTGTCCGTGGACGCTTCCGATAGTCCTGAACAGCTTCGACCCGTATACGTTATTGTCGATAACATAGATTATGTTGGGCAGGTTATCGTCAATGGTCCTATCATTGACACCCGGTCCGACAAGCTGCCTGTTGATATTGTCGATGTTGTAGCCGGTAGGATCATCGTCATCATAAATAGGGGTGTTGGGCAACTGGCGGATAGCCGAGAAAATATTCCCAGACAAGGAATTCGCTCCCCTGTTCAGGTCATTGTAGACACTCCTGGCAAGAGATGCATTGGCGCCGAAAGTGAGCCAGTTGTTAGCCCTCTGCTCAACATTTGCCCTGAATGTGAAACGCTCCATGTCATTTGGCCGCGTCACACCCTCCTGGTATCCGTAGCCCATAGAGAAATAGTAGTTGGTCTGGTCTGTGGCGCCGGAAAGGTTAAGGCTGTGGTCCTGCTGGAACGCATTCCGCAGCACCGCTCCCTGCCAGTCAGTGTTAAGCCCCGCAGAATTGGCGGCGGGTGCCGAACCGTCAGCCTCCAGCATCTCGTTTGCCAGCATGATGAACTCATCCTCGTTGGTCAGGTCAAACACGTTGACCGGCTGGGCAACGCCGAACCAGTTGTTGTAGTTGACCCTGAACTGGCCGCGCTCACCCCGTTTGGTTGTGATCAGGATAACCCCGTTGGCCGCCCTTGAGCCATAGATGGCCGTGGCCGAACCGTCCTTGAGGATCTCGATCGACTCGATGTCGTTAGGGTTAATGTCACCCAGGGCGTTTACCGTAGCATATCCGCCTACGTTGCCTGTAAGAATTGGAATTCCGTCAACAACTATCAGAGGATATGTGCCCGAGCTAACGGAGCCGATACCCCTGATCCTGATACGCGGAGCTTCGCCGATAACACCCGAAGTGGTTGTTACCTGCACACCCGCCGAACGGCCGGCAAGCTGATTGTCAAAGCTGGGTGACGCGAGGGAGGCAATATCCTCGCCCCTTACCTGGGAGATGGATCCGGTCACCTCTCTCTTTCTCATTACACCGTAGCCTACGACAACCAACTCATCAAGTGCGACTACACTTACAAGCAGCCGTACATTGATAGTTGTTCTTCCATCTATCGGTACCTGCTGGCTCTGAAAACCCACATAGCTGAATGTGAGCGACTGGGCCGTAGCAGGAACATCAAGGGAATAACGGCCGTCAACATCGGTAACGGTACCAATTGTCGTTCCTGAAACAACAACAGATACCCCCGGTAGTGAGAGGCCATCATCGGCACCGGTCACAGTGCCCGTAATCTGCACGGTTTGTGCCTGCAGTGCAACAAATCCGCAGAACAGAAACAGTGACAGCAGAAAAGTCATTTTTCTCATAGACGTTAAATTTTAGGTTTAGTAAAAGGTTAAAAATGGTTAATAAATGGTTTGAAATGGTTAAATAGAATAAAAATCCTGGGGCCACATAAAAAACTGCAACACAAGCAAAGATTTGATATATAAATATTTAAACACAGCTAATCAATCATAGGTTTAATTCTGCTAAACATCGCAATATACAAAAAAACCTTAATCATGATATATATCATGATTATTTTTATTAAAAAAGCCGCCTACTTAACCAGAAGGCGGCTTTATTGCATCAGGACTGACCGGGCAGGCTATCCGATACGCTGCCTCACCATTTCCAGTATCTCCGCCTCAAGCCTGGTTGCTTCCTTCTCAAGCTCACCTGCTTCTGCAACGATCCTGCCTGCAAAATCGCTGTCATCCAGCCCTGAAACATTTATCAGCACGTTAAGCGACGCTCCGAGCACGCAGGAGCGCACCGCCAGCGCCCCAACCCCCGCATCGGTAACCGAGTTTGGATTACCTGTCTCAACCATGGCCTTCAGAAGTCCGAATGCCTTTAACGAAGTCTGCATAATGCGTAGAGGCACCTCGGCCGCATACCGGGTAGCATCCTCTATCGCTTTGGTCCGTGCCCCCTTCTCCTCAGCCGTTTTTTTCGGCAGGGAGTAGGCATCCATAATGGCATTGAACGACCGGGTATCTTCGTCAACCAGGAATATCAGTTCCTCCTGGATGGCCCTGCCCTTTTCGGCCCATTCTGAAAACTCTTCCCACCGGTCGTCCCAGCCCCGCTTGTGAGATGAAAGGTTGGCCACCATGGTGCCAAGGGCAACCCCCAGCGCGCCCATAGCTGCCGATACAGATCCTCCTCCCGGGGCAGGCGATTCCGATGAGGTCTCATCGGCAAAATCTGCCAGGCTCATATCAACGAGCTTCTTCTGCTCCTTTCCTGCCAGCACATACTCGATGATCTTCTCCCCGGGTTTGAACGGGTAAAGGTCATCCAGCCCCATCGACTTCACCGCGATCTTGATCAGCTCTTTTTCGGAAACACCAACCGACCTCTTCTGCTTCTTCAGAAAGTATTTACCTGCATCAATCATTGCACCCAGCGGGATAAGTCCCACTATCTCAGAACCGGTTACCCTCACCCCCCGGGCCTCCGCCTTTTTGAATACCTCATCATAGGCTATATGCACAGGCGTAATGCTTATATTGGTGAGGTTGAGCGACACCTGCGCAACCCCGAACTCCTCGATGAACCAGCCAATTCCTTTTACTGCCCTGAGCGACCCGGGGATCATTACCTGGTTCCCCTTTTCATCCTTTACTATCTCGCCGGTAACAGGATTGCCCCGTCGCCTGACCCGCCCCTTTTCGCGCACGTCGAAGGCAATGGCATTGGCCCTCCTTGTAGACGTGGTATTGAGATTGACGTTATATGCAACCAGGAAGTCGCGGGCGCCTACGGCAATGGCGCCGGAGCGGGCATTGAACTTGGCCCTGCCGAAATCAGGTTTCCACTCATCCTTGCCGAGCTTATCGGCCAGGCCTTCATACTCACCCGAACGGCAATATGCCAGGTTCCTTCTTTTCTCATCAAATGCTGCATTTTCATAGCAATAGACCGGTATATCCAGCTCCTCTCCAATGCGTTCAGCAAGTTTCCTGGCATATTCAACCGTCTCCTCCATCGTAATACCCGATACCGGTACCAGGGGACACACGTCGGTTGCCCCGAAACGCGGGTGGGCTCCCTTGTGGCGCCTCATGTCGATCAGCTCAGAGGCCTTTTCAACCGCCCTGAAGGCAGCCTCTACAACCTCTTCAGGAGGGCCCACAAAGGTCACCACCGTACGGTTGGTGGCTTTCCCCGGATCCACATCCAGGAGCCGGACACCATCGACCGATTCTATCCGGTCTGTGATCTGCCTTATTATGGCCATATCGTTCCCTTCGCTGAAATTGGGAACACACTCTATCAACTGTTGTCTCATACATTGAATGTTTTAATAATGATATATGTAATATTTAATTATGTTGCAGGTCAACTCTCCTGAATCTCGCCGTTCAGTATCACTGTGTCGATAAGGTCGCTCCCGTAGGCGTAGGGCATGAATTCGTATCCGGGAATGCTTTTGGTAATATATATATTGGCCATTTTACCCCGGGCAATCGAGCCGGCAGATCCTTCAACCCCCATGGCACGGGCCCCGTTTATGGTTACCGCGTTGATAACCTCCTCCGGAACCATTCTCAGCTTTATGCAGCCGAGCGACATGATGAACTTCATGTTCCCTGACGGGGAAGAGCCCGGATTGTAGTCCGATGCCATTGCCACCGGCAGTCCCGCCTCAATCATCCTGCGCGCCGGTGGATAGTCCATCCCCAGGAAGAACGCGGCGCCGGGTAGCAGCGTCGGCATAGTATCACTTGCAAGCAGCGCCTCTATCTCATCCTCTCCGGTAAACTCCAGGTGGTCGACCGACAGGGCGTTGTACCTGACCCCGGCCTGTATTCCCCCCGAAAAGTCCAGCTCGTTTGCATGTATCTTGCCCCTTAAACCATACCTGTTACCCGCCTCAAGGATCCGTTCCGTATCCAGCACGCTGAAAAAGCCGCGGTCGCAAAACACATCTATATAATCGGCCAGCCCCTCTTCAGCCACCATGGGTATCATCTCATTCACCACCAGGTCAACATATTCCTCACGCCTTCCTTTGTATTCGGCCGGCAGGGCATGCGCCCCCAGGAAACTGGATCGGATGGTCATGGGGGTGGTATCCCTGAGCCGCCTTATCACCTTCAGCATCTTTATCTCATCGGCCGTTGTGAGCCCGTATCCGCTCTTGATCTCCACCGCACCTGTGCCAAGCTTTATTATCTCCTTCACCCTTTCGAGCGACTGCCGGTAGAGCTCATCTTCTGAAGTCTGCTGCAGCAGTTTGGCAGAGTTGAGAATGCCACCTCCCCTTTTTGCGATCTCCTCGTATGAGAGGCCGCGTATCTTATCTATATATTCGATCTCCCTGCTCCCGGCATACACCAGGTGGGTGTGCGAGTCGCAAAATGACGGGAACACCAGCTTGTCCGAGGCATCAAGAACCCTTATAGCAGCCGTGGGGTTGTCTTTTTCACCGGCCGGTCGATTGCTGCCTGCGTTCTTTTCCCCGGAAGGGGTATTTTCTTTCTTGCCTCCTTCGGAAGCATCTCTGCCTTCTTGTGCCCCGGAAATTCCTTTTTGCCTTTCGGCGGAAGTCAGGTCCCTGAGCTTTACCGGGAGGTTCTCCATTTTGCCGAAGTCCTCTATCAGGCTGCCGTTGATAAGCAACCAGGCATTATCTATCGCGGGCAGCGACGACATCTCTTTGCCGGCGACCTTTTTGCGGGGCTCATCCTCAACCTGAACAAGCTTTTTGATGTTTTTGACTAGAAGCATGATAAACCGGTTTAAATTCCGGGCAATAATTGCCTTGATCACCTACGAAATTAAAAAATTAATATTAAAGCGGGGGAAATTTTACCTGGCAGCAGGAAGGCAGGCCCGGGAAAAAATAGCCTGGCTAAGCTGCGCCGGCCGCAACCACGGTGGTCAGGCTGGCGGACAGGCAGCAGCAGGTGGCGGCTGCAGTATTTTCGGCGCCCTGTCAGAAGCCCCTCAGCAGCAATGCCAGCGCTACACCCAGGTAGTTGCCCACGGCATATCCTATTATGCCAACTGTCAGGCCGGAGACTATTATCTCCTTGTTTTTCAATGCTGCAGCTACGACTGGCACAAAGGGAGGCGAGCATATAAAGGCCGTTGAGGTTATCATTACGGTATCGGCATCAACCCTGAATATTTTCGACAGGACCACCTGTACCAGGAGTGATCCGAAGACCGCAAGGGTCACGTAAAACAGTATTGAAGGGCTTGCCGCCGCAAACCGGTGAATGTCGGCCATCGAGGCAACCACAATGCTGAATACAAGTATCAGGTACATACCCAGCTCAAAGGTTTTTTCTGTACGGTTTATTGCCGGGATGAGGGAGGCGAGTATGCCAAGGGTGGTAATAATGAGTATCACAACGGCCATCTGCGCGCTCTCGGGCAGTACCAGGCTTACCCCGCCCCCGATGCCGAATATCAGCACCGAGAGGGCAAATGCCCTCAGCAGGGGTACAAGCGTCTTCTTCCTGAGCATGCCGCTATATGGATCTTTCCCGTCAAAATCTTCAATCCGTGATGTTTCCGGATCGGTATGGCGATAGGCGGGCAGGAATGTAAGGAAAAACCTTTGCCCGACCGAGAGCATGAACAACAGGTAAACCACGCCTATAATAAGATCATAGGTGTGGGTCACTATATAAATGGTCTCGTCAACATCAAGAGCAAGTTTTATCGAAGCAAGGTTCGGCGTACCTCCTGTATATACCCCCACGAGCATTCCGGCCACCTTCCACATATCGGCAACCCCGTCGCTCCGGAACAGGAAGTAGCCTGCCACCACGGTCGATACCACGCCAATAAAGGCGAAAAGCATCGACAGCATGGTCCTGCCGGCAACAGAGAACCACTTCTTTATATCGGTCGAAAAAAGGAGCAGCGGTATTGCCAGTGGAATTGTAAGGGTGGTAAGCATATCCTGAACCGCGGCGCTTGTTTCAATACGCGGGAGAAGTCCGACATTCCCCAGTATCAACCCGATCAGATAGGCAATTATCACCGCGCCCATCTTATTTACCCATTTGTAGCTGCGGCATAGCTGAATAATTGCAAGCGGCGTAAGGACATAGAATAGAACTAGCAGGATTGTTGCCATATCAGTCTGTTTGGTTTTCTGAAAAAGTAAATAACAAAATAAATTAAGAAATATGCAAGACGTGTGAAACGTTTTTTCATATCATGCCTTATGAATATGTGCCCCCCTTAAGCCGGGACATAAAGCACTGAGCAAGATTGCCAACTTATTATATTCAACCCTGTAAACTATTTCTGATAATATTGTATTTTTGCCATGACAAAATTCAAATCTCAAAAAATGACAGGAAAATTAACATTCATGCTGGCAGTGATAATGGTCATGGCCGCATGCACATCAGGAACAGGTGAAAAGGGGCAGGCTGCTACCGATAATCCGGTTATCGAAGCAAGCATCTCAGAGTTACTTGCCAATCCGCTGGATTATGATACCAAAACAGTCAAAATCGAAGGTGTTATTTCACATGTATGCAGGCACAGCGGCGACAAGATGAGGGTAATGCAGGACGGATCCGACCTTAGTGTTCAGGTCATGCTCGGAGATTTCACCGGGCAGCTCGACACTGGGTCGGAGGGATTGTGGGTGGTATTGTCAGGCGAAGTGGTTACTGAAGTAACAAATATTGACGAGCTTCACGATCACAGCCATGATGAAGATGATGACCATGACTGTTCCAGTACACTTGAAGCCATTGAGGCTATGAAGGCCAGGGGGTTGGATGCAAATATCCGCACCTATATCACACTCGCCGGTTACGAGACCAGATAATAGAATCCGGACCCGGGCCTACAGGTAACCGGCAGGAGTGGCAGGCAAGGTGTAGCTGCCGGACAGGTGATTTTCAGAAACCGGAAAGGTGGCTGCAACATACCGGTGCCGGAATGTTACCAGAGCCACTTCCCGGAAACATTTTATTATGCGATTACGAAAACTTAACAGGGTACTTCACAGGGATCTTGGTTATTTCTTTTTCGGAATGACAATTATCTATGCATTGTCGGGTATAGCACTCAACCACAGGCATGATTGGAACCCCAACTACATTATAACCGAAAAGGAATTCACCCGGGAAGTCACTGTTCCTGCGTCAGAGATTGACAGGGATTATGCTCTTGGCGTACTGGCAGACCTGGATGTTACCGCTTCGTACAGGACGCATCTGGTTGCAGGCGAGAACTTCCGCATTTTCGTGGAGGGAGGCTCGGTCAGCATCAACATTGCAGAGGGCAGTGGAAGCATGGAGATTATCAGGAAGCGGCCGGTGTTCAACCAGATCAATTTTTTGCATTACAACACACCACGCAGACTGTGGACATGGTTCGCCGACATTTACGCGGGCAGTCTTATAATCATAGCAATTACCGGACTTTTCATCATCAGGGGCAAAAACGGCATTACCGGCAGGGGTGCCTGGCTTGCCGGACTTGGAATAATCATACCATTGATATTTCTATGGTTGTACTTGTAGTTTCAGTCACATGGCCTGAAGCTCTTGTCGTACTGGTGCATGGCCCTGGCGCTCATACCCATGCTTGAGAAACCACCGTCATGGTAAAGGTTCTGCATGGTCACCTTTCGGGTAAGGTCTGAAAAGAGCGTTATGCAGTAATCAGCACACTCCTCTGCAGTTGCATTTCCAAGTGGCGACATCCTCTCGGTAAAGTCCACCAGGGAATCAAATCCCTTAACCCCGCTGCCAGCAGTTGTAAGGGTCGGGCTCTGCGAGATGGTGTTTACCCTGATCTTCTTATCCCTGCCATATATGTAACCGAAACTCCTGGCTATCGATTCAATCAACGCCTTGGCATCGGCCATATCGTTATATCCGTAGAGTGTACGCTGTGCAGCGACATATGAAAGTGCAACCACTGAGCCCCACTCATTGATTGCATCGAGCCTCCGGGCAACCTGCAGCATCTTGTGGAACGAGAGAGCAGAGATATCCAGGGTCTTCTGGTAAAAATCGTAGTTGATATCGTCGTAAGGGATGCCTTTCCTTACATTGGGCGACATTCCGATTGAATGCAGTACAAAGTCGATCCTGCCATACCTTTCCATTGCTCCTGAGAAAACTTTCTCCAGATCGGCAACATCGGTTGCGTCGGCGGTAATTACAACAGTTCTGCACTTTTCGGCCAGTTTTTCGGTATCGCCGAAACGAATAGCAGCCGGGGCATTCGAAAGAATAAACTCAGCACCCTGGTCAAAGGCCTTTTCGGCTACTTTCCATGCAATTGACTTATCGTTGAGGGCTCCGAAAACAATACCCTTTTTACCTTGCAGAAGATTACAAACCATAGCTTTTTATTTTGTAAGACAAGCTGCAAAGATACAACATGATCTGAAAAGGAGGATTAAAATGGACTTTTATTTGATCTGAATAAATTTAAAAAAGGTAATTCAGTCCGATATAAAGCCCCCCGTTACCATCACGTTTGTCGAACGGCCTGCCGTAATCTATTGCTACAATGAAGTTCTCGTTCATGGCAATCCTGAATCCACCGCCATAGGTAAGATGGAGACCCTCCTTGCCTTCAGTGTAATATTCGGTGAATGGCTGGATGGGTTCCGGCCCGGGCTGATCAGGAGGTACAGGATCCACCTTCCTCTCAGCAACAACCTGGCCCCCATCCATGAACGTATTCAGGGCGAGGTATATGTTCTGGTTAAAAAGAACTGTGCGATAAAATTTCCATCTAAGTTCGAGGTTGCCGAACACCATCCCCTCACCAACTACACGGTTACGGAGCATGCCCCTCACTGTGCGTGATCCGCCAAGTCCGTCGGTGTTCGATGAAAGCGAGAAGGAGTTTATCATGTAAGGCAGCATGTAGAACGGCACATTCCCGCCCAGGGTGCCCTGGTAGTTCAGCCTGTAGGCGAGGGAAAGGTCCCTTGGTATCAATGTGAAATATTGCCTGTGGGTGAGAGAAACCCTGGTATAGGCAAAATCGCCATTTCCCATGAACCCCGGTGCAGCAAAAATGACTGCCTCACTCCACATTCCCGACATCGGGTTGGGTTCGTTATCCCTGGTGTCATAAATAACGCCGGCCTTGAAATGGTGTGTGGTTCCGCCCTCTTTCTCCCCTTCAGATATTATTCCCCACCTGACATAATGCTCATACATCCCGGGAATGTCAGGAAGTCTTTCATCCTCATCCCTTCCCTCGTTCAGGGCGTCAATGTCGACCCTGTCAATGCCTGTGTTCATAAGCCCAAGTCCGGCGATCCACCGCAGCTCCCGTCCTGAGAGCCGGCCCTGGAAATCGACGGTGAACCGGAACATGTTCCGCTCATGGCGGTAAAACATCCGGCTGAGGTATGCCGGGTCGTCATCATCTTCCCACGAAGCAAAATAGTTGGCATTATAGCCGTTAAACCCGTAAAAATCGAGAGCCTTCTCGGTAAAATAGCTCAGATCGGCAGTCATCCTGATGCCGGGTACCAGGAATTCGCTGTCATAAAAGATCCTGTTAACACCGCTGCCCTTAGTGTACCGTGAAATCTCGGCATAGATCTTATGCATGTATTTGGGGTAGGTGGAGCCATCACCATAATAGTACAGGTCGATCAATCCGCCATACTGGAAACCGAGGTCGGTATTGTATGAAACTGCAGGTAATGCACCGAAGGTCCATCCGGTTTTCCCGGGGTCCTCCCCTGCAAAGGCCGCCGGAGCAGACAGTTGAGCAAAGAGGGCAATTGCGGCCGCTGCACTGATCAGGGCACGGCATAGCTGAGTTTTCATATCGTATTATTTTGGGTTGATTATGAATGCAAAAACATAGCAAGAAAAAGAAATAATGGAATATTTGGAAATTAATCGACTCTTTTTTTTGACAATTTTTGCAAATTTGTTTTATTTGGTTTTACCTTGCTGACAATTAAGGCTTACTAACTGTCATCCAATGAAGCTCTCAAACCCACCATCCTGAAAACATGAAGCCATGAAGCTATTGAAAAAAATACTTGGAGTTACCGGAGTTCTGCTTATCATCATTATCATTGCAGGCTTCTTTTTCCTGAGAAACATTGCCAGGAAAGCTATTCCCGATTACAATGCCGATGTGGCCATAGAAGGCCTTACCGGCGAGGTTACCGTTATTCGCGACGCTTACGCCGTACCTTCAGTATATGCAGAAAATGAAGAAGACCTTTACCGTGCGGTTGGCTACGTAATGGCGCAGGACCGCCTGTGGCAGATGGACCTGCTGAGAAGGGTAACAACCGGCAGGCTGACGGAGATATTCGGACCCGACCTTGTTAATACCGACCTGCTGATGAGATCATTGCGAATAACAGAAAAGTCCGGTATGGTATTGCAGAATACCGGCGACGAGGTGCTGCACGCACTTGAGGCCTTTGCCGACGGGGTGAACCAGTTTATCAACCATAATGCAAAAAATCTGCCGCCGGAATTCTCAATCCTGGGCTACAGTCCCGAACCCTGGGAGCCAGTTCATTCAATCAACCTGGTGGGCTACATGGCATGGGACCTCAATATGGGCTGGTCGACCGAGGCAGTTCTTCACAAATTGCGCGACAGGCTTGATGAAGAAAAATTCAGGGAACTCGTTCCCGACCTGGACATGCAGACAAGCTATGTCCATCCCGAAAGGATAAACGTTGCCGCTGATGCCATATCAGCCCTGAGAGAGCGATCGTCTGTCCTGGAGGATCTTGGAGTGGCAGTTTTCAGCGCAAGCAACAACTGGGCCGTTTCAGGCGCTAAAAGCACGACCGGAAGTCCGGTATTTGCAAACGATATGCACCTGGGACTGTTCACGCCGGGCATATGGTACCAGATGCACCATGTGGCAGAAGGCAGTGTGAATGTTACAGGTGTTGTCCTGCCCGGCCAGCCCTTTGTAATCTCAGGACACAATGAACGGATAGCCTGGGGGATGACCAATGTTATGCTTGATGACGTGGACTTCTACCTTGAGACGGTCAATCCGTCCAATCCCCACCAGTACAAATACATGGGCGAATGGAGAGATATGGAGGTCAGGAACGAGATGTTTATAACCGGTAAGAGGGATACTGTTTTCAAGGAATTGCTTTTCACCCACAGGGGGCCGGTAATAAGTGATTTCAAGAACCTCGGAGATCAGGCTGTTTCAATGAGATGGACAGGCAACGAATATTCCAATGAAGTCCGCAGTGTCTACATGCTCAACCGCGCCGGGAACTGGGAGGAGTTCAGGGAGGCCCTCACCACGTTCCTGTCGGTAAGCCAGAACATCAACTATGCCGATGTGGATGGCAACATAGGCATACAGACAGCAGCCGGGATACCGTTGAGGGATGGCAGCGGCATATTCATAGTATCGGGTGAAGATGACACATATGACTGGAAGGGATTCGTGCCTTTCGATGAGCTGCCCTATACCTACAATCCCCCTAAAGGATTCGTGGCATCGGCCAACAACAGGACCATTGGCGACGACTACCCTTACTATATCAGCCACTGGTTTGATCCCCCGAACAGGTATGACAGGATCGTTGAGATGCTGACAGAGAAAGAAAGATTGTCGCCAGACGATTTCAAGTCGATGCTGGGTGACAAAAAATCAATGCTGACCGAAAAGATTTTGCCCGGACTGCTCCATGAGCTTAAAAAAGCAGACAACCCCACAATAAATGAACGAAGGGCGATGGAGATGCTGAGGGACTGGGACCTGGTGTATGATGCAGCAAGGCCTGAACCTCTCATATTCGAAAAATTCTACATGAAGTTCATTGAAAACCTGCTTAGGGAAGACATGGGCGAGGAGCTCTATGAAGAGTTCCTGGGAAGCAAAATACTGGTAAGAAATATTGTCGACCGGGTTTGGGATGCAGAAGAGTCGGCATGGTTTGCCGGCACCAAAACCGATTCCGGCCCCGGCACATTCACAGGCCTGGTAACAAAAAGCTTCATAGAAGCTATAGAACAGGCTGAACACAGGTACGGCCCCAATGTCGAAAGATGGGCATGGGGCGATGCACACACATTCACGCTGAACCACCCTATGGGATCGGAACGCATTCTTGATATAGTGTTCAATATCAACCGCGGACCCTACAGTCCGGGAGGCAGCTTCCACACGGTATGCCCCTACTCCTATAATTTCAACAACCCCTTTGTGGTAAATCACGGCGCGTCGCAGCGGCATATCTATTCAACTGCCAACTGGGATAACTCATTTACGGTAATTCCCACAGGCGCCTCGGGTATACCGGCCAGCGACCACTATTGCGACCAGACAGAACTGTACGTTAACGATGAATACCGGCCCGATCCCTTCTCCAGGACTGCGGTGGAAAGCGGAGCGGTCTACAGGATGAAGCTTCTGCCTGCAAACTGACCCTTACTGGCGCGGCATCCTGACCAAAGCCTCTGACTGCAGGCAAACTGACCCTGCCCGGGGGACAGGCTGGTTGCAGTTTGTGCCTTCCAGCTGGCCCTGCCTCGCGGGACCGGCCGGCTGCAATACAGGCATGCATTCTAAAACGGCCTTTTTGTACCGGAGTGTATAAGGTTTAAAAAGGTCACTGCCCCAGAAGCTCCCTGGCATTGGTCAGGGCAGCCTCAGTAAGTCCGTCGCTGCTGAGCATCCTTGCGATCTCACGCAGGCGTTCGTCTCTGTTCAGCAGGCGTATGCGGGTATGGGTTGCATCTGCAACATCTTCCTTGTAGACCAGGAACTGCTGGTCGCCCTTGCCGGCTATCTGGGGAAGGTGGGTGATATTCACGACCTGCATGTTCAGCGACATCTCCTTCATGATGTTGCCCATCATGCCGGCAATCTCTCCTGAAACCCCTGAATCTATCTCATCAAAGATAATGGTGGGAAGGGACCTGCTTTTCGCAATAAGTGATTTCAGGCTGAGCATAACCCTCGACATCTCGCCTCCCGAAGCGACCTTGCCCAGTTCCATCGGCGGGGATTGCCGGTTGGCGCTGAAAAGAAACTCCACACGGTCCTTTCCGTAAGGAGAAAAATCCTCCAGGGTGCTGTGCCTGACCCTGAACCGGGCATTGGGTATGCCCAGGCGCCTGAGCAGACTCTCCATATGTTCCTGAAGCGCAGGCATTGCAGAAACCCTGGTTTCTGAAAGCTTATCTGAGATCAAAGCAAGCTCATTACGGCATTCTTCAAGTTTCCTTTCTGCCTCACCGATGCTGAACTCGTAATTGTTTATCTCCTCAACCTTGCGGCTGAGCTCATCACGAAGGGCAATCAACTCCTCTACAGAAGATACATGATGTTTCTGCTGTAAACTGTATATCAGGTCAAGCCTCTCATTTACCTGGCCCGCCCTGCCGGGATCAAACCCGGTGACCGCCTCAAGCCTTGCCAGCTCATCGGAAATATCCTTCAGCTCTATGGCTGAGCTCTCCAGACGGCTGTACAGTTCGGATATCCTGGGGAAAAAGGGCTCTATACGTGAAAGTCCGCTTCGTACATCCCCCAGCACAGCAAGAATGGAGATATCATCGCCGTCGAGTCCCGATGTGGCCCTGACAAGCGCCTCCTTTATTTCGCCGGCATGATTCAACAGCTGAAGCTCCTCCTCCAGCTCCTGCTGCTCACCTTCTGCCAGCCTTGCAGCATTAAGCTGTTCAAGCTGGAAATTGTAATAGTCAAGATCGGATCCTGCCTTTTCAGCCTTTTCGCGCAGGGTGTCATAATGATCAAGTGCTTCCCTGTAAAGCCTGTAGCATCTTTTATATTCCTCCAGCACCCCGGCGTTGCCGGCGATAACATCTATCACTTCAAGCTGGAACCCGCTGCCTGCAAGAAGCAGGTTGTGATGCTGGGAATGGATATCGACAAGCCTCCCGCCCAGCTCCTTCAGAACAGTCAGGTTAACCGGGGTGTCATTTACAAATGCCCTGGACTTACCCGATTCATTGATCTCACGCCTGATTATCGAAACATCATCGTAATCGAGCAGGTTTTGCTCAAAAAACCCTTCAAGGCTGTACCTGGAGATATCAAACTCACCTTCGACTATGCATTTACCCGACTTGTCCTGCAAAACCGAAGTGTCGGCACGCTGCCCGAGTATCAGGGCCAGGGCTCCCAGCAGGATTGACTTGCCCGAACCGGTCTCTCCCGTTATGATGGAAAGTCCCCGCGGAAAATCTATATCAAGCCTGTCAATCAGAGCATAATTGCTGACTGCTAGTTTCAGGAGCATAGGCGCCGATGTTTGATAACTTTCAAATTTAAACAAATTTTCGGGGCTCCGGGCACAGAAGAATCAACAGAGTTTCCACCGGTTATCAACAGGAAGGATCCATACGGGTATGCTGCGCCCTACCGGCAAACAGGAAATCAGCCACTGGTAAACTGTCCGGACATATCGGGGAGGGAAGTTGCTGCTATTGTTGTATTCTCTGGTACTTGGGTGTGTTTGAAGGGTCGACTTCCCTGAGCACGGTAACTACCCTTCTTGCCTCCTCGGGATTGGTCTCCGAGAATACATTGATCAGTTCATCAGACTTGGCATCGAACATCACCTGTAGAATATGCATGAAAGGGTCGGGCTTCTCACGGAATACCTTCTGCAGCAGTTCAAGGCTTTCTGCTATTTCGGCCCGTGCCTCGGCCGGACGGTCAGCCATCCGGTCCAGTCCCAGCCTGTGATACCTGTAAATGAACTCACGCACCGGGGCGTACCGGGCATCCACGAGGTTATGCGCCAGCCAGTACCTGTTGCGGTTGCTTTCGAAGGATTTCCAGCCACGTTCGGAGGCATTCTGTGCATTGCTTACAATTGTCTCAGCCGCACGAAACAGTTCGGTTCCCCCGTTAAGGGAAAAGGAGTCGTAATCCAGGCCTATAATGATATATGCATAGAAGGCAAGAATCGAGGTGAGGTTTGACAGGTGCTGGGATGAATTGAACTCAAGGGTCTCATGCTCGATATACCTGAAGTGCAGGTTATTGTCCATGTAGTTGAACAGCACGGTATTGTATGATGAATTATATACCGGCCTGCGGGCCTGTATCTGAATCGTACCCCTGAACTCATCTGACGAAATCTCCTCTGTGAGGTTGATCATAATGTTGGCCTCGATACGCTCATGACTTCTGTACACATGGTTGGTCCAGTTGCGGTTGTTCATGAACTCATATATGGCCCTCTGGAGAGTGGTGAACTTCTGTTTGTTTGTTCCCTGGATCTGGTTGGTGATCACCTGCACATTGCATCTTAACTCCTGGCTGGCCGCATTGGCGGCAAATGCAGCAATAAGGATAACACAAGCAACTAATTTTCTCATTTTAACAGACCTGATAAGTGGTTAACAATATCAACAGCAACTTCGGGCTTGCCTTTAAGTGCATAATCAACAGCCGAACCGTCGGGATTGATTATGGTTACCTTGTTGGTGTCGGCATGAAACCCTGCTCCCTCCTCCTTTAATGAGTTTAAAACGATAAAATTGAGGTTTTTGTTATGCAGTTTCTTTTTTGCATTCTCCATCTCATTGTCTGTCTCAAGGGCAAAGCCAGCCAGAACCTGGCCTTTCTTCTTTGCCCTCCCCAGTTCGGCAAGTATGTCAACCGTTGGTTTCATCTCAATCGAATAGCTTTCGCCCGAACGCTTGATCTTTGTTTCCGGGGTGTGCAACGGCGTATAATCAGCCACCGCGGCTGCCATGATGCAGGCATCGCATTCGGGAAACCACCTGGTACATTCGTTGTGCATTTCGGCGGCCGAACTGACCTTCACAACCTTTACCCGGCTGTGCATAAGCTCCAGGGCAACCGGACCGGTAACAAGCACCACTTCCGCACCTCGTCCTGCCAGTTCGGCGGCTATGGCAAACCCCATCTTGCCGGAGGAGTGGTTTCCTATAAACCTGACCGGGTCAATCGGTTCGTGGGTGGGTCCTGCAGTAACCAGGACCTTCCTGCCATTCATGGATGAGAGGCGGCCGGGTTCACCGGGACTTCCCTCACCTGTTCCTGCTGCCGTAAAAAATGAGACCAGTTTATTAATTATATTCTCCGGCTCCTCCATCCTTCCCTTGCCGGTGAGTCCGCTTGCCAGCTCACCGCTTGCCGGTTCTATTATAATATTACCCCTTTCAAGCAACACCTTCATATTGTGCAGGGTTGCCGGATGCCCGAACATGTCGAGGTCCATTGCCGGGGCTATCATCACCGGGCAGCGGCATGAGAGATAAGTGGTAAGAAGCAGGTTGTCGCAGATGCCGCTGGCCATCTTAGCCATGGTGTTGGCGCTTGCCGGGGCAACAAGGAAAAGGTCTGCCCACATGCCAAGGTCGACATGTGAGTTCCAGGAACCGTCATCATAATTGAAGAAATCGCACAGAACGGTGTTCCGCGAAAGCGTGGCAAGTGTTACGGGGGTTATAAATTCCTTCCCCAGGGGGGTAATTATTACCTTGACCTCAGCGCCCTCCCTTACAAGAAGCCTGGTAAGATATGCAGCCTTGTATGCAGCAATGCTACCTGTAATGCCAAGTATGATTTTCCTGCCCTTTAGCTGCATGACAGACGGGTTTTGTTATTCTTCCATCCTGGCCGGGTTCCTGTAGTAGATCTCGCCCTGCAGGTACTCTTCAAGGGCAAGCAGGGATGATTTGGGAAGCCGCTCGTAGAACTTTGATATCTCTATCTGCTCACGGTTCTCAAAAACCTCCTCCAGATTGTCAGTGTAATAGGCAAACTCCTCCAGTTTACGGCTGAGCTCATCCTTCATCTCGACGCTGATCTGGTTGGCCCTTTTGGCCACGATCATAATTGCTTCATAAATACTTCCGGTTTCACCATCAAGGTCTGAAAGATCCCTGGTAATAGTAGTGACCGGAGATTTTGACTTTTTGTAATCCATATCTGTTATTAATAATCCAGTGTCAAATCATTTGCAGGGTAATTATCCAGCACCCTGAGGGAGCTGCTCAAAAAACCGTCGGCCTCGTTCCTGTAACGGCTGTCGGGATACTCTTCAATAAAAGCGTAATACTCATCAACGGTATTCTGGAAACGTTCAAGCTGCCTATCGGGCACAGAATTATCGGCCAGCAGGAAACTTGATTTCAGGATGAGAAACATAATCTCCTCCCTGTGCCTTGTTTCAGGGAAATCAATTAGGCTGTTCTTAAATGCAATAATTGCAGCACGGTAATCTCCCATGTCATAGTATAGCCTTGCGCTCAGAAAAGATTTTTCAAGCAGCTTGTTCCTCAATTCTGCAATCAGATCCCGGGCCTCAGCAACCTTATCGCTGTCGGGGTAACGATTGATAAACAGTGTGAACTGGTCGATCGCCCTCCGCGTTGGGGTCTGGTCAAGACTTGGCCGGGGCGACAGCATGTAGTTACAATAAGCCCGCATGAACATTGCTTCCTGGGCATTCTCGTCCTGGGGGTAATCCCTTACAAACCTGTCGAAGTGGTGTCCGGCAAGTATGTAATCGCCCCGCCTGTAGTAACAGTTCGCAAGCATGAAGCTCAGTTCCGGAGCCCTTCTTGTGCCCTGATAAATTGGCAGCACCCTCTCAATTAGTGTTGCAGCCCTTACCCAGTCCTCATCTTCATAATATTCATATGCAGCGTCCATCTGCCTTTGAAAATCATCGCTCTTAAGGAGTTTCTCATACTGGCTGCATGAAGCTGCCAGAAAAAGTGTGAGAAGAAGTAATATGCGGCTAACGGGCAATTGAAATACCATTATTGAGTTTCAGTTTATCCTGTTTGCAGTCCGGTATAAAAGCAATCGGAACCGGATCACTGCCATGCTTTTAACATGAACCTGCAAAAGTAATATTTTTTTCAGACATATATTGCATTAATTATTATTTGTTTTCATACAACAAATGTTCTGCCATAAATGTCATCAGTTTTGATGAAACGCAAAAAAAAAACATTTATTTTGTAAATGATGCGCGCTGCTGGATTTGAGGAACCTGCTGCCGTAAATAACTGATAACTTCAAAATAATATTATCGTGGACATATTTGATAAGATCAAGAGCAACATGGGTCCGATAGGGCAATACATGAAAGAAGCCCACGGATATTTTACTTTCCCGAAACTCGAAGGGGATATCGGCACCAGGATGAAGTTCAGGGGCAAGGAAGTTCTCGTCTGGAGCCTAAACAATTATCTGGGACTTGCAAACCATCCCGAAGTGCGAAAAGCCGATGCCGATGCCGCGGCAAAATATGGCATGGCATACCCGATGGGCGCGCGTATGATGTCGGGACAGACCAACGAGCATGAGGAACTGGAGAGGCAGCTTGCAGAGTTCGAAGGGAAAGAGGACGCCTATCTTCTCAACTACGGTTACCAGGGGATGGTATCTATTATCGATTCACTGGTTGGACGCAATGATGTTATCGTCTATGATTCCGAATCGCATGCATGCATACTTGACGGATTGCGCCTTCACTTCGGTAAAAGGTACGTTTTTCCGCACAACAACATGGAGAACTTTGAAAAACAGCTTCAGAGAGCCGTGAAGCTGGCTGAAAAACAGAAAGGAGGCATCCTGGTTATTACCGAAGGTGTATTCGGCATGTCAGGCGATCTGGGCAAGCTGGACGAAATAGTTAAACTGAAGCAGAAATACCCGTTCCGGCTGCTTGTTGATGATGCCCACGGGTTCGGCACAATGGGCAGAACCGGGGCCGGAGTTGGTGAACATATGGGAGTTCAGGACGAGGTTGATGTCTATTTCGGCACATTTGCCAAGGCGATGGCCGGCATCGGCGGATTCGTAGCCGGCAGTGAGATGGTCATCAGCTACCTTCGCTACAACATGCGCTCTCAGATATTTGCGAAATCACTGCCGATGCCGATGGTAATCGGAGCTCTCAAGAGGCTGGAGCTGCTGAAAACAGAACACTCATTGAGGGAGAAGCTTTGGAATGTGGTAAACGCCCTTCAGGACGGACTTAAAAAGAACGGTTTCAACATCGGCAATACCGAATCACCCGTGACCCCGGTTTTTCTGTCAGGCAGCGTACCCGAAGGCACACAGATAGCATTTGACCTGAGAGAGAACTACGGCATCTTCTGTTCACTTGTAGGTTACCCTGTCGTACCCAAGGGGGTGTTGCTGATAAGGCTTATACCAACAGCCGTGCACACTCTTGATGATGTTGAATATACCATTAAAGCCTTTGGCGAAGTGGCTAAAAAGCTGAAGGAAGGGAAGTATGCCGGTGAGAGGATTGTAACTGCAATCTCCTGACGGCCAATAAATAGTAATTTGATAACACCTTGCAGATGAAGGATATAATCTTCACAATTATTAAGATAGTGCAGTGGACCATTGCAGGCATACTTGCATTCATTGCTTATGGCGGACTCCAGGGGAACGAAATAGCAATACCGGCATTATTGCTGGCTGCTGCAATATTAATTACCCCACCGGTGATAAAACTAATATTTGGCAGAAGGAAGAAGAAAAAGTCGCCGGCCAAATAATATTGTTGCAATTGTCAAACCAGGTACCCGGCAAGGAAATTTTAACCGCTAATCAGAACTTTCTTGTACCAAGGTATCTTTCTGCATCAAGAGCTGCCATGCAGCCAGTGCCTGCAGCAGTTACCGCCTGCCTGTAATGGGGGTCCATCACGTCGCCGCATGCAAAAACACCTTCAATATTGGTCTTTGGAGTACCGGGGATTGTCTTTATATACCCTGTATCGTCAGTTTCGAGGTAGTCGCTGAAGATTTCAGAATTGGGCTTGTGCCCTATAGCAACGAAGAAGCCCGATATATCCTTTTTGACAGTTTCACCCTTGCCGTTTTTCAGCACCACACCTGTCACTACTCCGTCTTCGCCCACGACCTCCTGTGTAACATGCTCATAAAGAATTTCAATGTTATCCTTCTCAGTAACCCTCTCCAGCATCACCTTTGACGCCCTCATATGGTCCTTCCTGACGATCAGGTAAACCTTCCGGCATATACCCGACAGGTAAAGGGACTCTTCAGCTGCAGTATCGCCTCCTCCCACTACCGCCACATCCTGTCCCTTGTAGAAAAAGCCGTCACAGGTGGCGCACGCCGAAACACCCGAACCCATATACTTCTTCTCAGAATCAAGTCCGAGATACTTCGCAGTGGCACCCGTGGCAATGATCAGCGCATCGGCCTCAATGACCTTTGAATCATCTATTGTCACCTTAAAAGGCGCAGATGTAAGATCTGATGCCGTTGCCATACCGAACCTGACATCCGTACCAAATCTTGCCGCCTGCTTTTTGAGGTCCTCCATCATTTCCGGGCCGGTAACACCGTCAGGGTAACCGGGATAATTCTCCACCTCGGTTGTTGTGGTAAGCTGTCCCCCGGGCTGCAAACCCTCGTAAAGCACCGGGTTGAGATTTGCCCTGGCAGCATATATTGCAGCCGTGTAGCCGGCAGGCCCCGACCCGATTATCAGGCACCTAACCCTTTCAACTTCACCCTCAGGTTTCTTCTCTGCTTTTTCATCAGACAACTCCATTTTTTTAAACATGCTCATTATTTCAGTTTTTATGGTTCTTAATTCAATTACGGGAAGCACCTGACTCCCGGCCATTGTGCATTTGATATTACATGTTCCTTTTCTGCCTTTCGGCGGAAAACAATGTCCTTTAAAGATTAGCAGCCCGACCTTGGCTGATCAGCCCTTCCCGCTCAAAAAGCAACACAAAATTAACAAGTATCGTGATATGTGCAAACATCAATTCTGTGCGGTTTGTTCAACTCCTACAGTTTCCCGGTACTGAAAACCGCTGCACTGGTAAATTCAGCCGGAGAACCGTTTCTTATAAGGGAAGCGGGGCACCTGTAATTATTCCCAATAACAGGGATTTCATGTCCCGCGGCTAAAAATCATTGCCGAAAATAAAAAATTTGCAGATAACCATTAGTTTATTAATTTTGCATCGCATTAGCGACCGGGTTAAAGCCCGGTTTTGTTTCGGGGTGTGGCGCAGTTGGCTAGCGCACTTGCATGGGGTGCAAGGGGTCGGAAGTTCGAGTCTTCTCACCCCGACATGATAAGACAACTTGCTGATTTGGCAGGTTGTCTTTTTTATAACCACCCCCACCCGCTTCCCTACAGTCCGTCCACAACCGGCGCGTAAAGAGAAACAGGATAGGCCTGGAGCATCAGGAACTCCTTATCCATGCAATAATCGGCATATTTGCAATTTGAATCATTGATGGTTTTTTTATAATTTTGATAGAAAAGAATCAAATGAAAATAAGTGATATCAGAAGTAATTTCCACAGCCTGATTGATCAGATTGATAATGAGACACTCCTAATGAAATTTTATGATCTTATGATCAAATCGACAACAAGCAAGGAAGGTCAATTGTACAATAAGTTATCAAAGGAGCAGAAAAATGTTTTAATGCTTGCAGAAGAGGAATCGAATGACCCTGCTAATCTGATCAGTTACAATCAACAGAAGAAGAAGCATAAGAAATGGCTTTAGAAATCGAGTGGTCAAAGCGGGCTGACAATAGTTTTGATCGGATTATAGATTATCTGCATGCTGAGTGGGGAGATCAAGTGGTTCAGGCATTTGTGAGAAAAACATATGATTTTCTTGATATTTTGGCTGAGTTTCCTGAGGTTGGATCACTACAGGTTCAAGATAAAGGGATTCGGGGATTTACATTGATCAAGCAGGTAATTATGTTTTATAAGGTTAAAGGGAACTCAATTATTATATTAGACTTTTTTGATACCCGACAAAATCCTGAAAAAAATAAATTCCAATAAAGAATGCTTCGACTGATGGGTAACTAGTAAGCTATCTTTTCATACGTACAAATCAGGTTAATGTCCACAACATATAGTTTTTTGTCATATTTTTTGTCCGCTCACGGTTTGGCACATTTGCAAAAGCACGAACCATTCCGGATTCACGCCCGGTTAACAATGAAGGTCAACGCATCCCGACGGGTGGGGTGGTCCCTGATAAATACTTGTAATGTGTTGATATATAACTGCCTCTGTGATTTTTTTGTTGAAAAAAAGTTCGAATTTCGTTCAGAAGTTTGCGACTTGAGAGGACAACCTGCTGATTTGGCAGGTTGTTTTTTTTATTACCACCCCCACCCGATTCCCCTGCGTCCATCCACAACCGGCGCGTAAAGAGAAACAGGATAGGCCTGGAGCATCAGGAACTCCTTAT
>REEN01000036.1 GCA_007695015.1 Marinilabiliales bacterium | reverse complement strand
ATGACTATCCCGTTGAAGGCACCGGTTCGGAGATGTCAAGGGTGGCCGTCAACCCCTACGACCAGGAGATCATTAACCTGGTAACCGCTATCAGGACCAACAACCCGGTAAACGAAGCACTGAATGTTGCATCATCCACCCTGGTGGGCATCATGGGCCGAGAATCTGCCTATACCGGCAGGGATGTGACATGGGCTGAAATGATGGAATCGGGCATGCGTCTCGGTCCGCGTGAATATGTCATGGGGCCTGTCGACATAAAGCCTGAACCACCGGTGCCGGGTACTGCCCCTGGAGCCTGAGTGTGAGATTCGCCGTAACGGCAAGGCATAGTTGAAATGATCCGACGCCGGCGACGGCCCCCTGGCGACTGAGCTTTATAAGGTAAACTGCCAGTAGTTGGTCTCTCCTTCCTGAAGGTGTACATCAAATTTTACCGTGCTGCCGTCGGGTTTGGTGACCGACACGTCGTATCTCCCGAAGAATCCCCTGAAGGAGATACTGCCGCCAGGATCAGTTACCAGGTGAATATTCCTTGTCATCCACTCATCTTTAATAAGCTTTTTCAGCCTGTCATATACAGGTTTGGGGTTGTATTCCGCATCCAGCAATCCCCCGCCCTCGAGCCAGACATTGCGGTCTGTAAATGCCCACCATGTTATTGAAGCAATCGAAGGATGCCCGAATGCCAGGGTGTAGAACTGCTCTGCAAATTCCGCCTGGGTCTCTTCTGTCCACACCCCCTCACGCCAGCCTGTGATATCTTTTCCGGATGACTGCGGAATGAATTCGGTAATATGAAGAGGAAGGCCAAACTGCTTGTAAAGATCAAAGGTTTTGTACATCTCAACAGGTGAGAACCACATCTCCCTCGGTTCATGCCCCTGGATACCTATTCCGCTTATCGGTGTATTCCTTCTTACCAGTTCACTGATCAGATCATAAAACCGGTCCCGTATCTCCGGTATTGCCAGTGTGAAATACTCATTTAATATATAATCGCCATCAGGATTTGCATCATAGGCCCACCTGTAGGATTGCTCAACCCAGCCGGCAAAATCGTCAGTTGTATATCCGGTCACGTTATATCTCAGACTGTTGTCATTGTCGGTGTCTGCCAGTGCAACATCCCAGGGAACGGTATTTACCGGCTCATTCACAACATCCCATATGTCGATCTTCCCCTTGTAACCGATAACATTGTTTTGGATTCTTGCCTTGTAAAGGTCTGTTGCCGTTTCCGGCGGAAGCCCCAGCAACCACTGCGGCGTGCCGGCCGGACTTGTCCAGCCGAGCGGATGTCCCTTTAATGTAATGCCGTTCTCAAGCGCCCATTCCAGAGCGGACTGGTTTCGCTGCCACAGGGGGTTACCGGCTGTCCTTTCGTAGCTTGCCCAGTAGAATGGCAGTATCCCAAGATTGAAAAGGGCTTTGAATCTATCTTTGAATTCATCCTCTTTATATGGCCGGGCTGAAGCGTGGCCGGCAATCTCGAAAAGAAGTGCCCCAAAAAGGAAGTCCTGCGAAACCTGGTCAATTTTCACCTCAATGTTCTCAAGCGGCTGCCCGTTCGCGCCGGTAAACACCAGTACCGCACCACTTTTTCGGTATTGTTCGATATTATGCCTGGCCACAGACAGGTAATCCTCTTCTATCTCCTGTTTAACTGACAGCAACTCCCCGGAGCTCCCCGACCCGATAAGGGATTCCATCTCCCTGATCTTTTCACTGGTGGGCTGACCGTAAGATATCCCTGTATCAAAAAGAGCTGTGCAAAACGGTAACATGATGCTGATAAAAAGGCAAATTACGGTTTTCATCTGTATTATGTTTTTGACCAGCCTGCATTCAGGTAAATTTTACCGGTAATGGATGCCGGGTGATCTGTTTAAAATTTATTGTAACATGCGAAGTTGCCTGTTAAAGCAGGATCATCCTTGCATACACTGATTTACTGCCTGAAGATACCCGTATCAGGTAGTTTCCCCCGGGCAGGGATGAAGTATTGATCAGCAGTTCACCTCCGGAACCCAGAAGCTCCTGCCTTACGATGGCCCCGTTTATGTCAAACAGACTCACAACAGCCTCCGCGTCAAAACCCGGAGCAATGATCCTCACCTCCCCTGCAGCAGGGTTTGGATAGAGTGTAACCTCCTTTTGGCCGGTGCCCGGGTATATGATCCCCACGCTAAGGGTATCATCCATGAAAGTAGCCGTAACGGAAATATCGGCAGCCGGCATTATGATGGTAGTAATACTGCTGTCAATATCAGTCACCGTCTGAACATCACCGGTCCACACATCAAAGATCTGCCCCTCAGGAGGTGTATCAGCTTCAATCTCAACCTGTGTCCCTTCCTCGTAATCACCGCTGCCACTGCCATGATTTACAGTCAGGTTGTACAGTTTGGCAGCATAAACAGCCGTAACGGTTATATCTTCTGCAGGCATGGTGACTGTGGTGCTGCTGCTGCCTACATCAGCAACATGTTCAACATCATCTGTCCACACATCAAAGATCTGCCCCTCAGGAGGTGTATCAGCTTCAATCTCAACCTGGGCCCCTTCCTCGTAATCACCGCTGCCGCTGCCGTTGTTTACCGTAAGCGTAAAAGTTTCGGCAAAATTCGCAATGATCTCCTTGTCAACGTTCATAACTATTGTCAGGGGATTGTCAGTTCCACTGGCATCTCCGGTCCACCCTGCGAAGACATACCCGCTGTCGGCAGTGGCGGTTACCCTCATTATCCGGCCATGATTATGAAGTTCTCCGTCCGAAGGTGCGGGAACAGTAACCGATCCATTCTCTGCAATAACCTCCAGCCGGTGTACCGCGCAGTTGCCGGGATCATCTGAAGGTTCGCGGCCTGTATTCCCGCCTGAACAGATGCCGCAGGCATCATAGAACGCCTCACCGTTCAGGTCGCCGTTGCAATCATATTCGGGGTTGACGAACTTGGAAAGAAGGCGTATGTATGGAAGCTGGTAACCAAGGCTGTTCTCGGTAACCGACCATGAGTTCAGCGGCCATGAAGCATTGAAATCCTTGTACGATTTCTGGTCGGGCTGGCCTTTCGGCGGATAGATAGACTCTGAATAGCATAGCTGGTTGTTTGAAGTGGATCCGCAACCTGTAGGGCAGCAGTCATCCCAGTCGTAGCCGGGATTGGGGCCTCCGGTAAGGAAGCCTGGCGCCGGCCCGTAAGTGGAGCTGCCCGCCCTGCCCCATGTTCTGCTGCCATCCCTGAACCAGGTGTGATAGAACTCCCTCACCCCGTTATTCGCGCCAAAGCGGAACATATTTGACAGGTAATTGAAGTTTAACGGATTGACGCCATGCGTATAGTTAATGTAACCTATGGCTGCATCGGCAATACGCGCAGAGTCAAGCAGGTCGAAACCGTACTGGAAGAGGCTGTAAAACATCATGCCCTGCCGGCTCTTAACACCGTTACTCCCCCATGTATAGTCCGCTATATGTGCCATATATGGATCCTTTTTACCGGTAATTGCCGGCCAGTTTTCACTGCCGTTCATCATAGCGCTGCCGTATACCTTTTTTATATCGTTTACAACATCAGGAGTTGCCCCATCAATCGTTGTATAATGAATCAGGAAATCCTGGTTTTCGGACTGAAAAGGGAAAGCAAAATTCCATGCGAACATATTGACCTTTCGATAATTATTGTCAAAAAACTCACGGTACTTTTCGTCGCCGGTCAACTCGAACAGAAAACATGCCGCCCTCAGCTTTCCCATCAATCTGCCATAATCATCGGTCTCCTGCTGACCTGCAGCCAGTCCCTGTGAGCCGAAAGCCGGGTCATTATTTCTGAATATCACATTTGGATTGGCCTCAGCCCAGTCCCATGCCGCAATTGCGCTTTCTTCAAGCAGATCAGCATAATCTTCCATGCCTATTGAGCGGTAAACTCCAGATGCTATGGCAAAAGCACCTGCGACCGCCGATGTGGCGGAAGTACTGGGCGGACCGTATCGGCTGGGGTTAGTTGCGGCAGAGGGGGGACTGGCATGAGCGGCCCCCACAACGCTCAGCACCCCGCCATCCTCTTCCTGCATCCGGAGCAGGTGATCAAGGCCCCATTTCGCTTCATCAAGCAGGTCGGGTATCCCATTGCCTGACTCAGGGATATTAAAATCATCTGTCCACACCTCCGGCCTTTCCAGATAGGCCTGCATCATTAACACGATATAGCTTGCGTTCCACCGTGTATATTTATTGTAATCGCCTGCATCATACCATCCCCCGCTTACATCCCTTTCGGTTTCCGGATCGTTTGTTGCATTGAACAGGCGGGCATTCAAATCCTGTCCCGGTCCGACGTGGCTTGCCCCATCAACCCACCCGGGCTCGGCGTAAGGCTCTTCCTTTGCAAATCCAGAGCGCTGGTAAAAGAAAGTTCGCATGGCCTGCCGCAGCACCTCGTTATAAACCGAGGGTGATATATTGAACCTGTAGGAACGGATATTCTTTTCAACATCTGCCACAAAATAGGTGCCTGTAGCCGAAACCTCTGAAAAATCAAAGTGCCACACCCTGTCGCCCGACGAAGCGTTTGTCCCCCCGTCCCTCCATGATACAGGTGTACCGGTAAAAACCGTATCACCCGTTGCGTTGTTGACGACTGCATAAAGAGAACCGGGGGTAAAAGAGTTATCAGAATCGAAACCCACCTGGGGATCTTTAATTACGGCAATCTTGGGCGCATCAGGCAGATATCCGTACTGATCGACAATGATGAATGGCGAATCAGACTGGCCTGCAGTCATGACAGGAATAAAGAGGTAAAGTAGAATTATCAATGTCCTTACCTTAAGTCTAATGTTTTTCATGGTGTATCAATGTTTGAAAGTTTATCTTATATTATTCAGATTTATTTGATCAAAAGCTTCGTAGTATAAGAATCCCGCTTATTGGAGATCCTAATAAAATATATTCCGGGTTCAAAATTATCAAGGCAAAGCAGGTTTTCCCCTGCATTAAGAGTTCCCTTCCTGATAAGTGTCCCTTTCATATCAACTATTGCCACTCGAAAACCTGATTCATCGACAGGAGTTTTTATTGTAACAAAATTTCCTGCAGGATTAGGTGCTATTAAAATATCCTCCCGGTTAAGTCCGTTTGCATCACCGGTTGAGTACCCCGGTATAACTGTTGCAACATCAATTACAGTGATTTCGGCATTAGCCTTATAACCTCCATCATGAGTTTCAATGCCAATTGATGCGTTTCCCGGGGTTAAAGCGGCTACCAGTCCACCGGAATTAACCGTTGCAATTGTTTCATCTCTACTGTTCCATGAAACATAGGTATTGGATGCATTTTCCGGGAGAAAAGAAACAGTTAACTGGAGAGTGGTACCAACGATCATTGTATCCTCCGGCGGTATTATCTGCACTCCTGTAACCGCAACTGTCTGAGGCCCATCTACAGGATAAACCAGTTCAGGGTAGGCACGGGTAAAAGCAAGGCTTCCCGGGCCGTGATCGTAAATTGATCCTAGATGGCCGATTGGATTAGAGGTCCATGGCATAATCCCCTGCCATCCAAGATCAAACGCCCGGAATACAGCTTCCCGATAGGTATAACCGGCATTCGTGCCATTTGCTCTGCATTCGCCAATAACACAAGGCTTATCATCTATTCCCCAATCCCCGGGGGATCTGTCAAACGGATTCGAAAACCATTGGTTCTGCCATTCATAATAGTGCAATTTGTAAAAATCAAGATAAGCTCCTGGTTGTTTTGAACTTAGTGACTCGTCGCTTACCAGGTTTCCGTCAGGAAAAACAGAAGAACAGTATTTCGGCCCCGCTCCCATTCCCTGGGTCACGAGAATATCACTGTTATCATGTACAGCGTTTGCTACCCTGGCGATAAGATCAATAACATCATCGCGATCAACCCCGTGATTTTCCCAAACCCATTCAATCTCATTTGCAACATCAACTGCAAAGAACCACGGGTTGTCATTATACCTGATAACCAAATCTTTAATATAATTTTCAACAAATGATTGACGGTTGTCCGCACTTGCATACATATTTCTCCAGGCATCTCTGTCTCTTCCCTGACGGGTATGATCAAATGAGATGGGGGTTGCCATAATATATATCTGGTAAGTCTCAGCAATCTCCATCAGCTTGTCAAGATCGGTCCAGAATTTGTCTGCAGGACCTGTAACGTATCCGCTGTCAGTTATCCGGATATGTCCGTCTGCATCACATGACAACCAGACCCTGGTGGAATTGACACCATATACAGTAAGTCTTTCAAACTCCTCCCTCCAGAACTCCTCATCAAAATTGCCGCCGAATTCATTCCATCTGTTCCATGGAGTGTTGGTTCCGTTTATCCAGATCTGCTTCCCGTCCACCTTAAAAATATTACCGTCAACGTAAATTCTCTGTGCTGTTAGAGGAGTAATGAGAAACAGAAAAACCAAAAGGGCTGTCACCTTCATTTCAAAACTTTTCAATCCAGGGTATTATTAAAGAGGCATAAATAGTTATTTTAGCTGAATAAAGCAAAAAAATCCAATACCTGTCAAAACATGACTAATATGACTCATGCGAAAAATATTGAGAGACGGTTTTTGTTACTTACATTTTTCATCCTTCTTATCTGCCCTCTGACAGGCCATGCCCAATCATTTACCTGGGATAATGTAAAATTCCAGGGAATGGGGTTTGTCACTGGCATCAATGCCCATCCTGCTGACCCCGGTTATGTGGTTGCCAGAACCGATGTTGGTGGAAATTACCGCTGGGATCCTGAAAACAACAGATGGATACCACTCATGGATGCCTTTAATGCTCCAGGTGTTTCAGGTGATGCAATGAGCGAATCTGACCCCGGTCTGCTATATTCAGTAACAACTGGCCCCCTGCTTCTTAAATCATCAGACAGGGGTGATACATGGGAAAAGCTTGAGGGTTTTCCTGATATACATGTGAACCCGAATTCCGCTTATTTTCGCTGGGGAGGGAAGAGACTCGTGGTCGACCCAAATAATAACGGCAAAGTTCTTTTTTACGCCTCCGAGCAGGATGGCCTGTGGAGAAGTCCGGACCAAGGAGAAACATGGCAAAAGATCGATACAGGAGAGGTCCCTCCCGGATCGGGGGGAGGAAATATTTTTACTGCAATAGACAAGAGGTCCGGAAACGGAACCCTTAACTCTCAAATAATCTATGCTGGCGTACAGGGTAAAGGCATTTATATGACAACCGACGCGGGGGAAAACTGGAAAATATTGCCGGGCGGGCCAGATTCCCTGACTCACAGACCGGTTTCGGGAACAGTCTCAACAAACGGGACCCTGTTTGTAACCTATACCGACCAGGAATCCGAATGGGGACATGACGGCAAAGATGGAAGGATTTACAGATATTCAGGGGGAAGGCTCATTGATGTAACACCCGCAGATAATAACGGGAGAGGGTTCAGTGGTATTGACACTGCTTTCGATGACCCTGACAAAGTTATTGCAATTCAGTGGAAGCCCGGATATGAGAAAGGCATCCACCTCAGTCTGAACGGTGGTGAGAGCTGGAAGCCGGTGCGCTTCAGCAATCTTAGCGAACCGTCATGGTATCCCACCTATGTGCCGTGGACCTATACCTCCCACATAATGTTTGACAAAGCTAATTCAGACAAGGTGTGGCAACCGAATGGATTCGGCGTTTATGTTACAAGTAATATTCAAGCCGCAAACCCTCAATGGGTAACCCGGATGGACAACCTCGAGGAGCTGGTTGCCGGACAGGTACATGTGCCGCCGGTAACCGATGGCAAGGCAGTCTTCTCGCTGGTAATGGACAAGATTGCCTTCGCTCACGACAATGTCGATCAGGTGCCATCAAAATCAATCTTCGGCGATCAGTTCGGTATAGGGACCGGTATGGATTATTGTGTCGGCAATCCGTCGGTATCTGTGATAGTTGGCAGCCAGATGCATAATGTAGCCGAAGAACGTCATCTCTATACCACCAACAACGGAAAAGGCTGGAGGCCTTTTCCGTCAATACCGGCTGATTTCAATAATGGCAATATCGCTATCTCCGCCACAGATGAAAGCAGATGGGTATGGGCTCCTCATAATGATGCTTCCTCAGTGCCTATTGTGCAGATGCATTATACAAATGATAAAGGAGAATCCTGGCACCCTTCATCAGGGATCCCGGCAATCCGCAACAGTGCCACCCACCACTGGGCGCAAAGCCTGGTTCTTGCATCAGACAGGGTGAATGGTGACTACTTCTACTATTATCTTCAAAATGACGGAGGAGCACTTTACCGCAGTGATGATGGCGGCGAAACTTTCTCAAAAGTCTACTCCGGCCTGCCACAGCATTATCAGTGCAAGCTGAAGGCCGTACCATTCAGGGAGGGACACCTGTTTTTCCACACCAACAGGGGTAAGCTTTTTCACTCTACAGACTATGGCTCTTCATGGTCAGAAGTTCCAGGAGTATCATCAGTAGGAGGCATAGGTTTTGGAAAACCCATGCCACACTCGGAAGATCCTGCAATATATATAGCTGCAGTGATTGAAGGTACTGAAGCAATATACCTTTCGGCTGATTACGGGAAAACGTGGACAAATATTTCACTGGGAGAGATGCCTGCAGGCAGGGTAAGGGATATTAGCGGAGACCTCCGCACAGCAGGGCTTGTATATTGTGCAACAGGAGGACGCGGAATAATGTATGGCAGAGCAGACATTCCCACATCCATATCATTTACAAACCAATCACAATTGCCGGAACTCAGGATCTTTCCCAACCCGTCATATGGATCATTACTGATTATTGAGTTTGCCAAACCAATTGAAACAGGCAGCATCCATCTATTTGACAATAGCGGAAAAATGGTGCAAACACACAATATATATGGTAAATCATCGGAGATTCTCGACACTGCAAATCTACAATCAGGAATCTATATATTACGGGTCCTGAACATGGGATATCCGGCAGGCAGTGCCAGATTTCTTGTGATTAACTGATTTTTAAGGGTAATTTTTGTTATTTTGGACGATCAATATTCAAATCTTAAAGGCAGGAAAAAAACTGAATTCATATGGACAGAAGATCATTTATTCAAAAAAGCATTGCAGCTGCGGTTATTGCAGGACTTCCTTCAACCGTTCTTGCTTCATGCAGCAATCCCGGGCCTGCCGGCATCGGGATATGTGACTGGAACCTGGGCCGGTCAGCCGATCCTTCCTATATTCCAAGGGCGGCGGGGGTCGGACTGGAAGCGATCCAGGTAAGCGTTGGAACATCGCCCGGCAATATGCCGTTGCGTGAAAAAGCCGTGAGGGAAAAGTACCTTGATCTGGGCAAACAGCATGGCATCGTATTTCCCTCCGTGGCAGCAGGCAGCATCCTCAATGAGATACCCCTTGCCACCGAACCGCAGTCCGCCATATTCGTGGTAGACGCCCTCGAGGCTGCAGCAGCGCTGGGTTCAACAAATATTCTGACTGCCTTCTTTGGCAACGGCGACCTCCTCGAAAGAGACGAATCAGGCAGTTACATAAATATCTCGACAGGAAAATTCCCTGAATACAAGTGGAAGGAAAAGGATGTTGAGAGGGTAATTGCCGTCATCAAACAGATTGTTCCCCGTGCCGAAGACCTTGGAGTAGTCATCGGACTTGAGAACACCCTTACTGCCCGCCAGAATCTTCAGATCATAGATGAGATAGGCTCCTCCATGGTACAGATATACTACGATACCGCAAATCCATGGAACAACGGATATGACGTGCCCGGAGAGATCAGGATGATCGGCAATCACCGCATGTGCGAGATACATCTCAAAAACACCAGGTGGAACCAGAACCTTTTTGATGAAACGGGAGAGGTTGACCTGGAAGCATGCGCAGCTGCCCTGCGCGATATTGGTTATGACAAATGGCTGATACTGGAGACAAGCGGACGGGAAAACAGATTCGAAGAGGATACAAAAGCCAATATTGAGTTTGCAAGGAAAGTGTTTATGTAATTTAGAAACTTTTCGTCTGCCTGGCGCCAGTCTTATCAGTTTTCCTTGATGCAGCGAACGGAGAAGCCGAATTTCTTATCTACTACCGGTCTGATCACTTCACCATTCTCCCAGATCATTGCCCTGTACCAGGCACCAATTGTCTCCTGTTCAGTTGAGGACCACCAGTAACCGGCATACCCGTTAAACAGGGGTTCTCCATCATTAGAAATAAGCCCCGCGGGAATGGCAGAGAATTCGTACTCATCGGTTGCGTTCAGGTTGGGGCTTTCCCAGCGGGGGTGAGCAACGGGTGTGGTGCGGGTACTTTTAAGTTTGCCTCCCGCAATGCCTGAGCCGCCAATGTGGTCAGTAAGGGTTGTCCAATCCCCGTCGGTTGGTATGCGCCAGCCTGCAGGGCATAGCTTGCCTGTTTTTACTGCATGCCAGTTGTAGAGGGCGCCATAGCCCTGGAGCACCTCCGCGCCGGATGTAAAACCATCAATTTCTGAATGTGGGTAAACGGCGTAGGCCCCTGTGGCTAAACCGGCCCATCCTGCTTTGGTATGCCCTGTCGGAATAGCATCGCCGTTACGGTACTTTGTAGTACGCAAGTTTTCAGCAAACCATACCTGGCTGCCAATGGTTACAGTTTTGTAGACATTGCCATCATAGTCTTTCACTGAGTCAGGATCTCCGTTAAGATCATCGTCATCTTTCTTGCAACCGCTAAAAACCAGTATAGCGGCCCCAAAAAGGGCAAGCACAAAAAACGAAAGGCTTTCTTTTGTTTTCATCTGTATAAAGCAGGTTAATTAAGTTAATAAAGATCTTCACACCAATAACAATTTACGTGCCAGAATACAATACATGCACAAATCTTACAAGCCTGTATGCCAAGCTATTAAAGTGATGTTAATAACAGGGAGGCGGACAATTAGCCGGCAGGAAAGTGAATTATGGAATTACTGCTGTTCAGCTTTTGAGAATCTTCTCAAGCCTGGAGACCAGGTCGGCAAGGCCTTCGGGAGTGTCGCCGCCTGACTGTTCGGTAATGGCCCACCCGGTGTAACCAATTTCATCCAGCGCCTTCATGACCCCGGGCCAGTTGACATCTCCCTCGAGCAGCGGGGCCCTGAAGCCGGCTCCCCTGCCCTCTGTGTTGGCCAGGTGCATGCTGAATTCCTTGATATGGACCTTGGCAATCCTGCTGCCAAGTATCCTTATCCATTGTTCGGGCCAGCCATAAAGGAGGATATTGCCGCAGTCAAGGTAAAACCTCACAAAGGGACTCCCGAACTGATCAACGTACCTGGCTGCCTCGAGGGGACTCAGCAGGAAATTGTTCCAGACATTCTCGATAGCAATGTTTACCCTCAGTCTTTCGGCAACGGGCAGGGCCTTCCTGATTGCGGGAACAGACCTTTCCCAGCACTGGTCGTAAGTGACTTCGGCGCTTACCCGGCCGGGAACGAGTAAAACGGTATCCGCGCCAAATGCTGCTGCATCTTCAAGTGAATGCACGAGCGCATCAACGCCTTTTTCACGTACGGCGGGGTCGGGATGAGACAGAGGATACTCCCAGTGCAAGGCGTTGCACACGCTTGGTATCTTTAGTCCGGTCCGCCCAGCTGCGGCAAGAACCTCATCCCTGTCCATGTGGCTCATGACCTCCACCCCTTCGAACCCTGCCTCTTTTACGGCTTCGAACTTTGCGGCAACCGTCTCCCCCACCCCAATCGTTGCCCACATAATACCTTTCCTTATAGCGCGGGATGATCCCGGTGAGGCAATGCCCGGCAATGGCATGGCGCAGAGCAGTACCGATGCCAGGGCTGACTTTCTGGTAAATTCTCTTCTGTTCATAATGCTATCAGGTTAATACTGAAAAATACAAATATTATCCATAAGCCTGCAATTTATTAAAAATAGTTACTTATTGATGCGTCAAATTTCAGGTATCCCGGTCATATCCGTTAAATTTGCTATATTCGACCTGGACTTCTGTCCGTAAACCAAAACCCATGAGAATGCAAATAAGAATGAGAATGAGAATTACAATTATAACATGCATCCTTTTTCTGTCGTGCAGTTATCTGAAATCAAACGGGTTGCAACATGACTCAGGAACCGGCTCTTTGCCTTGCGGTTCCCTGCCTGAAAGCTGGCCGCCGGTCTCCGGACTGCCCGTTATCAGACAGCTGCCCGACCCGCTGGTGATGTTTGACGGAACGCCGGTGACTTCGGTCGGGGACTGGAAGGAGAAACGCAGACCAGAGCTTATTTCACTGTTTAAGCACTACATGTATGGTTACTCCCCTGCCCCGCCTGAAAATTTTTCTTATACCATCGATTATACAGACAACACGAAATTCGACGGAAAGGCTACCCTCAAGCTTGTCACTCTCAGGTTTGGTCCCCCGGGCACTCCCGAGGTTTCCATGATGATCGTTATTCCAAACGACAGGGAGGGGCCGGTCCCTGTTTTTTTCGGGCTAAATTTCCCAGGAAATCATACCACAGCTGATTTTCCCGAAATACCTCTTACCGGGGCATGGGTCAACAACAGCTGGACAGGTGCTACCGACAACAGGGCCCATGACGACCAGCGCGGTATAAGGGAATGGAGATGGCCCTACGAGATGGTAATTGACCGTGGATATGCCGTAGCCACCATATATGCCGGCGAAATATCTCCCGATTATGACGGCGGCTTTACAGAGGGAGTACACAGGGGTTATTTCACCGAACAGCAGGAACGTCCGGGGCCCCACGAATGGGGTGTTGTGTCTGCATGGGCATGGGGCATCAAGCGGGGGGTGGATTATATTGTTGAGGATCCTGATCTTGACAATGACGGAATTATTGTTATCGGGCACTCCAGGCTGGGAAAGGCGGCCATGGTGGCAGGCGCTTTTGATGAAAGGATTGATATTATAATACCCTCGCAGGCCGGGTCGGGCGGCACCTCTCCAAACAGGTTCAACGTGGGCGAGAGCGTTGAAAGGATCAACACCGTCTTCCCGCACTGGTTCAATGATGCATTCAAGGAGTTCAACAATCATGTTGAAAGGCTGCCCTTTGACCAGCATTCGCTCATTGCCCTGGCAGCTCCAAGGCCTTTACTGCTTACCAATGCAACTGACGATGAGTGGGCCGACCCGGGAGGGCAGTTCAATATGCTTGTAGCGGCAACACCTGTTTATGAACTTCTGGGTGTTGAAGGTATTGAAACAAACCTGATGCCTCCCCAGAACCAACTGGTAAGTTCAAGGCTTGGGTTTTTTATACGTCCCGGCCGCCATGACATGACGGCAATTGAATGGGAGGCGTGGATGGACTTCTGCGACAGGCACCTGGGAAGACAATAGCTCAACAATTCAGCAATCATGTTAATATTTCTGCTGAAGGCTGATGCGGGTTTCATCCAACCATATTTATTTTTTAGCAGGATTGCTTAAATTGTGGGATTGGCGAGTTGAACAGAGGGTTGTGACTATCTGTAAGGGCATATTTGACATAATCTTAAAGAATAGCTATTTTTGCAACTGTAAAAATTCTAACCTAACTCAATTAAAAGTGAGACAAATAATCTTAATTCTGATCATGATAACAGCTGCTTCTTCCTGCACGGTGGTTGAGGAGAACCCTCTTCTTGCCGAGTTTAACACTCCGTTTAACCTGCCACCGTTTGACAGGATAGAAAGCGAACATTTCATTCCAGCCTTTGATAAGGCCATGGAAGAGCACAACAATGAAATTGATGCTATTGCCGGCAATCCCGAGCCTCCAACTTTTGTGAATACTGTTGCAGCACTTGACTACAGCGGCTATTTGCTGAGCGAGGTGCAGAGTATCTTCAGTAACCTCAACTCTTCGCATACCAACGAAGAATTGCAACAGATTGCTCGCGAGATAACCCCCAAACTGTCGGCACATTCCACGAACATCCTGCTGAACGCCGCCCTTTTTGAAAGAATAGAGGCCGTACACAACCAGAAGGATAACCTCGGCCTTAACCCCGAGCAGGCCATGCTCCTGGATAAAACATACAAGAGGTTTGTACGCGGGGGTGCCGGACTTGACCCCGAAAAGCAGGAACGGCTCAGGGAGATCAACCAGCAGTTGTCAATGTTAACCCTTCAGTTCGGTGATAATATACGTGATGAAACAAACAGCTTCGAACTTGTTATAGAAGATGAAGCCGACCTTGCGGGTCTCCCTTCTGATCTGATCAGCAACGCCGCCGAGGTCGCTGCGGAGCGGGGACATGAAGGTAAATGGGTGTTCACACACCACAACCCCAGCGTGATGCCGTTCCTTTCCTACGCCGACAACCGCGATCTGCGCGAAAAGATGAAAAAGACCTATATCAACCGCTGCAACAACGACAACGAATACGACAACAAGGAAAACATCAGGCAGATAGTTAACCTTCGAATAGAAAGGGCCGGAATGCTCGGATACCCTACCCATGCACACTATGTGCTTGAAGAGAACATGGCCGGCACACCTGAAAGGGTCAGTGATTTCCTTGATGAATTATGGGATGCGGCCCTGCCGGTAGCCAAAGATGAGGTCAGGGAACTGCAGGCCATGATCGACAGCGAAGGCGGAGGGTTCACGCTTGAGCCGTGGGACTGGAGGTACTATGCCGAGAAGGTTCGCAAGGAGAAGTTTGATCTCGACGAGGCCGAAACGAGGCCCTATTTTTCAATGGATAATGTGATTGAGGGTACTTTCATGGTGGTTGAAAAGCTTTGGGGACTCCGGTTTGTGAAGCTTGATGACGTCCCGACCTATCACGATGATGCAGAGGTGTACCAGGTGCTTGAAGCTGACGGCTCACACCTTGGCATCCTTTACATGGATAACTACAACAGGCCCAGTAAACGCGGGGGCGCATGGATGAGCAGGTTCAGGGGGCAGTCGGTCACAGACGGCGAATTCATACACCCTGTTATCACCATAAACTGCAACTTCAGCCGGCCCACCGGGGGACAGCCATCATTGCTGACTTTCGATGAATATACCACCTTCTTCCATGAATTCGGGCATGCGCTGCACGGACTGATGTCTGATGTAACCTATCCCGGACTTGCAGGGACCTCGGTCCCGAGGGACTTCGTGGAGCTTCCGTCACAGGTGATGGAGAACTGGGCCAGGCACCCCGAAGTGATGACCATGTTCGCCCGTCACTACGAGACAGGCGAGGTTATCCCGCAGGATCTTATTGACAGGATCACGGCAGCAGGGCACTTTAACCAGGGTTTTGCGACTGTCGAGTATCTTGCCACTGCGTTTATCGACATGGACTACCACACGCTTGAGCAGCAGAAAGAACTGGATCCCATAAGCTTTGAGGATCAGACAACCGGACGGATAGGTCTGATACCCGAGATAGTGCCCCGCTGGAGAAGCACCTATCTGAGCCATATATTCAGCGGCGGGTATTCTGCAGGATATTACAGCTATATCTGGTCGGGCGTGCTTGATGCCGATGCCTTTGAGGCGTTCATGGAGACCAGCCTGTTTGACAGGGAGACCGCAGAAAGCTTCAGGACCAATATTCTCGAAAGGGGCGGCACCATGGAGCCAATGGAGATGTACGTCAACTTCCGCGGCAGGGAACCCGAGATAGGCCCGCTGCTCAGGCAGAGGGGACTTAAATAATTAATAACGGTAACAGACTGTTTGCAGGGTCGCCCACGAAACCGGCGGCCCTGACTGTTTTATCGATTGAAGGCATGCCAGGAGTCGACACTTTGTGTGTTCATTCGTCCCGGCTTTTGCATCTTACAATTTGACCAGTGAAGGATCTGACAACAGGGAAAGAGGGTAAGCTTATACTGAGGTTTGCAATACCGCTTTTTATCGGCAATATATTCCAGCAGTTGTACAATATTGTCGACAGCCTTGTTGTCGGCAACTTTCTCGGGAAGGATGCGCTGGCTGCAGTGGGAGCCTCATTCCCCGTGATATTCGCGCTTATCTCGCTGATAATCGGCGTTGCCACAGGTGCCACGATAATAATAGCACAATATTTCGGGGCCAAGGAGTACGAAAAGGTGAAGCGGGCCATAGACACCATGTATATCTTCATGTTCATTGCCGCGCTCATAGTATCAGTGGCCGGCATATATTTCACCGAAGATATATTCCGGCTCCTGCAACTGCCCGAAGAGATAATGCCCATGGCCAGGGATTATCTCAGGGTTTACATGGCAGGCATGATAGTTTTTTTCGGCTTTAACGGGACAAGCGCCATTCTGAGGGGACTGGGCGACTCCAAAACACCCCTATATTTTCTTATCATCTCATCGGTTGTAAACATCATACTTGACCTGCTTTTCATACTGGTCTTCGGATGGGGTGTGGCGGCAGTGGCATGGGCGACAATAATCGCACAGGGCGGGGCTTTTGTAACAGCGATCATCTATCTGAACCGCACACACCTGATAATGAAGTTCTCATTTACGGGCTGGGTGTTTGACCGGAATATTTTCTATAACAGCATCAGGATAGGTGTGCCGAGCGGACTTCAGCATACTTTCGTGGCGCTTGGGATGATGGCCCTGATGGGAATTGTAAACACTTTCGGGACCGATGTTATCGCAGCCTATTCAGTCGCCCAGCGTATAGATTCCCTGGCGGCAATGGTAGCCATGAATTTCGGCATGGCTGTTACCAGCTTTACAGGTCAGAATATAGGCGCAAACAGGTACGACCGTGTAAAAAGGGGGTTCATGTCAACTCTCTCAATAGGCAGCCTGATAACTGTTATGGTGACAATCCTGGTGCTGTTATGGGGAAAACAGATCATGGGTTTCTTCACTCCCGACCAGGAGGTGGTGAATTACGGTACAACTTATCTCAATATAGTCAGCCCCTTCTATATAACATTTACCGTAATGTTCATTGTGGGAGGTGTGATGCGCGGCGCCGGCGACACGCTTGTACCCATGTTCCTCACCCTTTTCTCTTTATGGGTTATTAGAATTCCCCTTGCATTCATTTTGTCGCCAGCCATGGGTGAGACAGGAATATGGTGGGCAATACCTATAGGATGGATATCTGGCACCATCCTCTCCTACGGCTATTACCTCACCGGAAGATGGAAAACCAGGAAAGTTACAGGATATGGCCGCGGCGGGATTAATCCTTCTGAAGATACAGCAGAAACCGTTGCAGATGAACAGGTGTAAACAGGAGCCCCATATTGCGGCCGGAAATAAAAATTGATGTCAGCTGTTGCAAATGAGCCAGGGTAAAAAGAATTGTATCAATAAAAAAAATATCTTAGCAGATAATTATTCTGAACCGGTAACTTTTTACACCATGATAAAGTCAATGACGGGGTGCGGCAAAGCAACCTGCGAACTACCTGAAAAAAAGGTGACGATTGAGATGCGCTCGCTGAACAGCCGGAACCTTGATATCAACATCAAGCTGCCCGGTATTTTAAGGGACAGGGAGGCGTTGCTGCGCAGCGATATTTCCCAGGTGCTCTGCCGCGGAAAAATAGATGTCGTAGTAACAATTGATCATACCGGCACCGAACATATTCCGGTTATCAACAGGAACGCCGTCAGGCACTATTTTGAAGAGCTCAGCAAGACAGCCGCCGATCTGCGAATTACCGGCAACCACAACCTCGAGCTCATGAAGCTTGCCATGCGAATGCCCGATATACTGATCACGGGCCGCACCGGTGCCGATGAAAATGAGTGGGCGAAAATATACGGCAGCTTCAGGGAGGCGCTCGGGCAGGTTGACAAATACCGGGGTGACGAAGGAGAAGCAATGAAGACCGACCTTGTCAGGAGAATTGCTGATATCGAAGAGAACCTCGGCAAAATTGAGCAATTTGAGGCCCTGAGGATAGAAACAATCCGCGCAAGGCTGCAGCAAAACCTCAACGAGTTCCTTGGCAACAATAATGTTGACCGAAACCGGTTTGAGCAGGAGATACTTTTTTACCTCGAAAAGCTGGATATAACCGAAGAGAAGGTGAGGCTGTCAAACCATATGGCATATTTCAGGGAGACCCTTTCGGGGAAGGAGACGGCCGGCAAGAAGATAGGGTTCATCTGCCAGGAGATAGGCCGGGAGATCAATACTATCGGCTCAAAGGCAAATGATTTCAATATCCAGAAACTTGTCGTCCAGATGAAGGATGACCTGGAAAAGATAAAGGAACAATCCCTTAACATCCTGTGATCATGGAGGGGAAACTTGTCATAATTTCTGCCCCTTCTGGTTCAGGCAAAACAACGCTGGTGCGTTACCTGCTGAACCGGAAATTGCCTCTCGCCTTCTCGGTATCAGCATGCAGCCGCCCCGAAAGGCCGCACGAAACAGAAGGGAAGGATTATTATTTCCTGTCAGCCGCTCAGTTCAGGGAAAAAATTGATAAGGGTGAATTCGTTGAGTGGGAAGAGGTTTACCAGGACCATTTTTACGGAACACTGAAGAGTGAGATAAGGCGTATTTGGAACATGGGCATGCATGTTGTTTTCGATGTCGATGTGGTTGGGGGACTTAACATCAAAAGGCAGTTTGGAGATCGGGCACTGGCAGTCTTCATAATGCCCCCTTCGGTGGCAGAGCTGGAGCGGAGACTGGTTAAACGGTCAACCGAGAGCCCTGAAAACCTTGCCAGGAGAATCGAAAAAGCCGGTGCTGAAATGAAACGTGCCGCCGAATTTGATGTTATCATAGTAAACGAAGTCCTCGACACGGCAAAGAAAGAACTGTACGAAACCGTCAGCCGTTTTCTTGAAAACCCGCAGGAATAACAAAACCCGCCGGGATCAGGCTGGCCCGGTAAGGTTAATGTCAAAACCATCAGCAATAATGAACGCTGCCAGAAAATACAAGACCATAAGGACCGGACTTCTCTTCGGTTCATTCAACCCGGTACATATTGGCCATATTGCCATCGCTGCCTACATGAAGGAGTTTGCAGGCATGGAGGAGATATGGTTTATCGTGAGCCCTAAAAACCCTTTTAAAAGACAGGACAGCCTTGCCGATCCGGCCGACCGGCTTGAAATGGTAAAGCTGGCCATAGAACCTTATAAATCTTTCAGGGCGTCTGACGTGGAATTTGGTATGCCTGTTCCCTCCTACACTTATGATACTATGCAAAAGCTTACCGTTGACTTCCCCGGAAGGGAATTCAGTATCATAACAGGCACCGACAATATTGGAAGTATCAGGAAATGGAAGGATGGCGATAAGCTTATAGCAGTGTGTGATTTTCTGGTTTATCCGAGGCCGGAGAGCGATGCCGGGGCCATTGAAGGGTTCATAAGTGCGAAACTTGTAAAAGCACCTATGATTGACGTATCTTCTTCGTTTATAAGGCGTTCACTGAGCGAGGGACGCGACATGCGGGCATTCGTGCCGGGTGCGGCATACGATTTTATTGAGAAGAAGGGCCTCTACAGGTGACCGTTCATACCCCATTGCGGCATTCCCCCAAAAGGGGGCGCAACAGAAACTATTCCGGGGCGGGTTCAAACACCTTTTTTACTATCTCCATCCCCCGTAAAACCGCCTTTTCATTCAGGGGTATCAGTCCGTGATGCCTCTCGGGAAGCGATTCGGCAATTCCCTTTCTCACATTCTCTATCTTCACCAGTGGCTTTATCTTGAGAAAGCCGCCCAACACTATCATATTGAATATTCTGGCCGACTCCATCCTGGCAGCCTCTTCGGCCGCATCAACACGGTATACCTTTATATCCTTCCTTTCGGGATGCCTTGTTATGCCGTTTCCGTCATACAGGAGCAGTCCCCCGGGCTTGACCGAATCCTCAAACTTGTCCATCGACTGCTGGTTAAGGATTATGGCGGTGTCAAACCTGTTGATTATTGGCGAGCTGATGGGTTCGTCGCTCATGATGACCGTCACATTTGCGGTACCTCCGCGCATCTCGGGCCCGTATGAAGGCATCCAGCTTACCTCCTGATCTTCCATGATACCCGAATAGGCCAGGATCTTGCCCATTGAAAGCACACCCTGTCCCCCGAATCCTGCTATGATGATCTCTTCTGTCATATCTGATGTATTATTCTTTAACAACCAGTTTGCCTTCCAGCTTGATATCGCCGGGAGGATAGAAAGGGAACATATTCTCGGCCATCCATTTGTTTGCTTCTACGGGTGACATTTTCCAGCCCGAATTGCAGTTCGACACTATCTCAACCAGCGACAGCCCTTTCTTCAGCTTCTGGTTCTCGAATGCCTGCCTAATGGCCTTTTTTGCTTTCCTCACACTTGCCGGGGTGTGAACGGTCTGTCTCGTCACATACCAGGTGCCGGGAAGTTGTGCAACCAGCTCGGTCATCTTCATCGGGTTGCCCATCATCTGCACATCCCTGCCATAGGGAGAGGTAGAGGATTTCATGCCCGAAAGGGTGGTAGGCGCCATCTGTCCCCCGGTCATCCCGTATATCCCGTTGTTGATAAAGAATATTGCAATATTCTCACCCCTGTTGCAAGCATGTATTGTCTCTGCAGTACCTATAGCCGCAAGGTCGCCGTCTCCCTGGTAAGTGAACACGTATTTATCGGGCATCAGCCTTTTAATGGCAGTGGCTACTGCCGGCGCCCTGCCGTGTGCCGCTTCCTGCATGTCAATGTCAAGATAGTTGTACATCAACACAGCACATCCAACCGGTGTAACACCTAAGGTATCGGACTGTATATCCATATCTTCGATTACTTCGGCAATCAGCCTGTGTGCAGTTCCATGCCCGCATCCCGGACAGTAGTGCATCACGTTGTCAGTCAAAACACTTGTCTTTTGGTAGACAAGGTTTTCATCCTTTACTATATCTTTTATGCCGGTATTTTCTGCCATAATGATCCTATTTTAAGAAGTTATTACCGAGGGCGTCAACTATCTCTTCCGGAGTCGGTATTATTCCACCCATACGGCCGTAGTGCTCCACCTGAACTTTGCACTCAACAGCCAGCCTCACATCCTCAACCATCTGGCCGGTACTCATCTCAACGGTCAGTATACCCTTTACCTTTCCCGCAAGCTCCATAAGAGGTTTTTTTGGAAAGGGGAACAGAGTAACAGGCCGCAGCAGTCCGGCTTTGATACCCTTCTCCCGGGCGAGGCGGACTGATTTCTGGCAGATCCTGGCGCTTGTGCCGTAAGCAACGAGCAGGTATTCCGCATCTTCTGTTTCGGTATGCTCAAACCGCACCTCTTCCGCCTCCAGCTTCCTGTATTTCTCCTGAAGTTTCAGGTTGAATTTCTCCTGTTCGGCCGAATCAAGGTCCAGCGACGTTATTACGTTTCTTTCCCTGTCAGGTGTCTTTCCGGTAGTGGCCCATTCAGGAAAGGTTTTCATCCTCGGCTTCTGTTCCTGCAGCCATACCTTCTCCATCATCTGTCCCAGTGCACCGTCGGTCAGTATCATTACCGGGTTGCGGTATTTAAATGCAAGCTCGAATCCAAGGTCCACAAAATCGGCCATCTCCTGAACCGACTGCGGGGCAAGCACTATCAACCTGTAATCACCGTGTCCGCCACCCTTGACCGCCTGGAAATAATCGGACTGCGCAGGCTGAATAGTACCCAGTCCGGGTCCTCCCCTTACCACGTTCACTACCACGCACGGAAGCTCCGAACCTGCAATATAAGATAGCCCCTCCTGTTTCAGGCTGATACCGGGGCTCGAGGAGGACGTAAGCACCTTTCTGCCGCAGGCAGCGCCTCCGTAGACCATATTGATGGCTGCCACTTCGCTTTCAGCCTGCAGTACCACCATGCCTGTACGCTCATGTGGTTTCTCGGCCATAAGATATTCGAGTATCTCACTCTGAGGGGTGATCGGATATCCGAAGTATGCGTCGGCTCCCGCACGGATCGCAGCTTCGGCTATTGCCTCATTCCCCTTCATCAGTTTAAGTTCCTTCATGTTGAATATTGAATATGATAATTGGTATTCAGTTTTTGTTCCCGTTTTCAAAGCAGGACAACATATCCCGGAGCAACTTACTTATTATCAGGTATTGACCTTCTTCCTGTAAACGGTGATAACCCCGTCGGGGCAGACTACTGCACAGTTTGTGCAGCCGGTGCATGCATCAGGGTTTTCCATATAGGAAAAATGATAGCCCTTGCTGTTAACCTCACGTGCAAGGCTTATGACGCCGGTAGGGCATGCCAGCACACATATCTCGCAGCCTTTGCACCTCTCCCTGTCAACTTTTATGGAACCTTTTGGTTTAGCCATAGTATCGCTGTGTAATATATTATACTTATTTGTATTATGTTTTTCAAAAATAGGTATTCCGGCCAAAAACACTAATGATTAATATCATTTGACAAATATGCGGATTTTTGGGAAATAAATGCCTAATCACTTCCATAGCGCTCATTAAAGCCCTTAAGTCTCTCCTCAAGGACCGGAAGCTGATCGCGCGATATCTGCGACACGCAAGCACGCAAACCTTCCTTGCGGGTGCTGCCTGTGATCTCAAGCGAAATTGCACTGATCCCGAAACAGAGTAAGTTCTCAAGCAGCTCACCACCCTGCATTCCCGGGTAAGAGACCGTAAAATAGAACCCGTCGCCTACCGGCCTGTCCTCATCCATATCGTAAACAATCCTGAACCCGTTGCCGGTGAACATTTTTTTCATAATAGCAGCCCTCTCCCCATACTCCCGTACATTATCAACAAAATTATAGATGCCGTCGGAGGCAGCCTTAAGCATGGCAGCAAGGCCGTACTGGGACGAATGGTTTGTCCCCGCCGACAATGAGTATAATGAGCCGTAAACCATGGCATAGCCCAGCTTGTCGGATGTAAAGAACCTTTTCAGTCCGGGATACGACCTCCCGAAAAGCGAATCTGATATTACCATAAGTCCGGTTCGCTGGCCTGCATAGCTGAATGCTTTTGAACTTGAAAGCAGAAGTATGTAATTGGGAGTATAGGAAGCAACTGTGGCCTGGTAGGGAGGCTCTCCCGGAACAGATATATCGCTTCTGAAGTCCATTCCGAAATAGGCAAGATCCTCGAGTACTACCGTGTCATATTTATTTGCGAGTTCGCCAATTGTGGCAAGCTCCTTTTCAGAAAAGCATATCCATGCCGGGTTATTGGGATTGGAATACAGAATAGAGCTGATGTTTCCGGCCGACAGGTATGCCTCCAGCTTATTCCTCAGCTTTTCGCCCCTGTAATTGTAAACATCAAAGCATTCGTAATTCAGGCCCAGCACGTTAAGCTGCTGTTTATGCACGGGAAAGCCGGGATCGATCAGCAACACGGTATCCTTGTTGCTGTCAGCTCTCCCCACTGTCATGAATGCAGCCATACTTGCCTGCAGTGATCCGACTGACGGCACACACCCTTCAGGGTCAACATCTATATTCATGAACAGTTTTACAAACCTCGAGGCCTCCTTTTTCAGCACTGACACCCCCTCAATCATGGGGTAACCTGATGCAACACCCTTATCGAGAGCTTCCTTTTCAGCCTCAATACCTATCGGACAGGTATCAAGACCCGGCACCCCCATCTCCATCCTGATGTATTTCACACCGGTGGATGCTTCAAGCTGGTTTACAAGCCGCACAATGTCCCTGATATTCGCCTTGCCCAGGTCAGCCAGGTTGTTTTTTTTGATAAGGTCCGATACCGTTTCGCAGTTTACAGTTACTGATTTCTCCATGTTTTAAGATATTATTAGAGCAAAGATATGCTGTTTTAACCTTGAAAACCGGGATTCCTGCTGCTTAACATACATGATTTTAGTCATGAGAAAACCTGCAGGGGCAGCAACCAGACCGCAGTTATGTATAATTAATCCAGATATATATTGCAAAAGTATTGCTTATTAACGGCCAATATTTTGTTATTTTTCCGTTTTTATAGAGTATCAAAATCTTAAAATGCAAATAGATACTCACTATTGTCATATATAAATATAATGATAGAAACCCTCAAAATTTTTTTGCTATGAGCAGATCACTTGACCGTAGAAATTTCCTGAAACTTTCGGCAGCAGGAGCAGCCGGAAGCATTCTGGCCGGGAGCGGGTCGCTGCATGCCGGTACTTCCACCTTTTCTAAAACCACTGCAACCAATGGGATAATTCACAGGACGCTCGGGCGGACAGGCATGAGCCTTCCGGTGGTGAATCTCGGGGTTATGAGAGTAGACAACCCAAGGATCGTTACCATGGCGCTTGACGGGGGAATGACCCTGCTTGACACGGCACACGGCTACCAGAACGGCAGGAACGAGGAGATGCTGGGACAGCTTCTCGAAAACAGGCCCAGGGACTCTTTCTACCTGGCAACAAAGGTAAGTGCAAGGGGCACAGATATGTCGACCGAAGAGTTTATATCAACCTTTGAAATAAGCCTGGAAAGATTGAAGCTGGATTATGTAGACATACTGTACCTTCATGGCCCCTCTTCACGCGAAGCGGTGCTGCAGGAGGAACATCTGGGAGCACTCATGAAGCTCAGGGAACAGGGCCGCACCAGGTTTATAGGTGTCACAACCCACTCGAACGAACCGGAAGTTATCAGGGCTGCCGTAGAAAGCGGCGAGTATGATGTTGTTTGCCCTGCCTATAACTTCAACATGGGAAATCTCCCGGATCTGAAAGACGCGATTGCCGAAGCTGCCGGGGCCGGACTGGGTGTAATCGTAATGAAAACCATGGCCGGAGCATACTGGGACAGGGAACGCCAGGACCCGATAAATACCAGGGCCGCCCTGAAGTGGGCGCTGCAGAATGAGAATATTCACACCTCAATTCCCGGCGTTACTGCCTTCCAGGAGCTGGAAGACAACTTTGAAGTCATGAAGGATATATCCATGACACCCGGTGAGATTGGCGATCTGAGGCTTGACACTGCAGATACGGGCATGTACTGCCTTGGCTGTGAAAAGTGCACGGCACAATGTCGCCAAAAATTACCTGTGCCCGATATGATGCGATCCTACATGTATGCCTACGGATACAGGGACCTCTCCCTTTCCCGGGCAACAATGGATTCGCTTGACCTGATAGGCCCTGCATGTGAAAGCTGCACTTCCTGCGCGGTAAAATGCACCCAGGGATTCGATGTAGCCGGCAAGATCAAAGATATTGACAGAATACGCCAGGTCCCGTCAGAATTCATAACATAGAGAGATATTGGCACGGTATTTTTGTAACACAGGAAAAACAAAAGATATGAAGACACGTAATTACTTCACCAACAGAAAAACGGTTTTACCGGGAATTATTGCAGTACTGCTTATCCTTTCAGGCTTTTCCGGTCCCCTCAAAGCCGGACCGGACAGGTACTTTCCGGCAATTGACGGCTGGGAAAGGCAGTCCGATATCGATGTATATACACCAGAAACATTGTGGGACATCATAAACGGGGCGGCTGACCTTTTCTATGCATATGACTTCATCGAGCTCTTCTGGGCTGAATATATCAGCACGGAAGACGAAAGCGTGTACATTGTAATGGAAATTTACAGGCAGGGAGGTCCCGTACGCGCATTCGGCGTATACTCACAGGAACGCCCCATGTCACCCGAGCTGGTTGATATCGGGGTGCAGGGGTACAGGGCGCCCGGAGTCCTGCACTTCTTTGTCGGCGATTGCTACGTCAAGATCAGGAGTCATGACCGCTCGGCTGATACAGAGCAGGCAATGAATAAGCTGGCCCGTCATGTTTCAGACATGATCGATCCCGACCCGCAATTTCCCGCAATTGTAACGAGTCTGCCAGAAGAACACAAAGTGGCGTTCTCCGAAGAGTTCATCAACACCAACTTCCTTGGCCACCAGTTCCTGTCGCGTGCATTTGTCAGCACCTATGAGAGAGAGGGAGAGAGGTACAACCTGTTTCTGATTGAGAATGAGACAAAAGAAGAGAGCCGGCAGTTACTTGCCAGCTATTATGAATTCAGCGGACAAGATGCAGATCTGCAGGAGGGTGTACACAGGGTAGCTGACAGGTGGAACGGTGAAGTTGGCATAGTATGGAAAGGCAACCGGCTCTACGGATACTACAATCTTGAAAACAGTGAGCTGCAGGAGAAATATCTGGCCCTTTTCTCAGGGAATTAAAGCAGTTTCAGGAAAAAGCATCAGCTGCAACCTGATATTTAATATTAACCTCATAATATATAACTGAATGCAAAGATCATTTGACCGCAGAAAGTTCCTTAAGCTTTCTGCTGCAGGAGCTGCCGGCGGACTCCTCACAGCTGCCGGTCCCCTGAGGGCAGCCACAACCCATGGTAAGTCCCTGACAGCAGAAAACGGGATAATATACCGGACACTCGGAAAAACCGGAATCAAACTGCCGCTCGTGAACCTTGGCTTCGTGCGTTCCGATAATCCCCGGATCGTCAACCTGGCGCTTGACATGGGCATGACATTGATTGATACCGCCCACGGATACAATAACGGCAGGAACGAAGAGATGCTGGGCCAGGTGCTGAAAAACAGGGACAGGGATTCATATTATATTGCAACAAGACTCAGAGGCGATACCGAAGAACAGATCATGGAGGCGTTCGAAACCAGTCTCGGACGACTGGGACTGGACTATGTTGATATGCTGGGACTTCATGCATCGGCATCGCGCGAGCATACTCTTGATGAAACCAGGCTTAAAGCTTTCTCCAAAATAAAGGAACAGGGTAAAGCCCGGTTCCTTACTGTATCGACTCACTCGAACGAACCCGAGGTGATACGGGCTGTTGCAGACAGCGGTGTATATGATGTGGTCTTTACAGCATATAACTTCCGGATGGAGCATTTCAATGAAATAAATGAAGCCATCGACTATGCTGCTGCTGCAGGAACCGGCATCATTGCAATGAAGACGATGGCAGGTGCATACTGGGACAGGGAAAGGAAGGATCCTATCAATGTAAAGGCGGCTCTAAAATATGTTTTTCAGAATCCCAACATTCACTCTTCCATTCCGGGTATGGATACATTCCAGGAACTTGAGGAAAACTTTGAAGTCAATCATGACATTGGTCTGACCCCTGATGAATTGAGGGATCTCAGGATTGACCAGGCAGATACCGGTATGTTCTGCCTAGGATGTGAAAAGTGTGCGGACCAGTGCATAAGAGACCTGCCTGTCAACGAGATCATGCGTTCCTACATGTATGCCTACGGATACAGTCGAACAGCGCTTGCGCGCGAAACCATGGATAAACTGGAGATAGACGGAGATGCGTGTGCAAATTGCGATTCCTGCAATGTGAAATGCATACAGGGATTTGATGTTGCAGAAAAGATCAGGGATATCGACAGGATCCGTATGGTCCCCCGGGAATTCCTTACAGGGTAATACAATACGGCACCAGCAGGTTCATATTAAAACATCTCCTTCAGGTGAAAAAAAGCGGGTTCATTGCCCGCTTTTTTTTGGCATAAATTATTATCTGCGAGAACAAAATTTTTTTGTACTTTTAGTGATCGTGTCAGAAGACTGAAATAACCATTAAACTTCTTCAGATCATGCAAAAGTTCACAACTTTTTTATTTGCCGGAATTATTTTCTCCCTGCCTTTTTTATTTTTTTCCCAATCTTCCCTTGCAGCCCCGCCCGGAGAATCAGCACCGTGGCATAGCTCAGAAATTTATGAAATGTATGCCGAGGGGACAGCAGGCGGACACGACCACTCAGGCGCCGACCACCATGATGGCGATATGAGCCCGCTTTTCTTTATCATACTAGCCCTTTTTATAGGAACAGCAACCAGGCACTTCCTCAAGAAAAGTCCCCTTCCTTTTACCATCACCCTTTTTGTATTCGGGCTTTTGTTGGGATTTGCCAGCCGTTTCGGCATTTTTGGCATAATCGGCTTCGGATCCTTCCGTATCGATCTCGGTATCCTTGCCCAGTCCGTTAACTGGGCCGGTAACATAGATCCGCACATCATACTGTTTGTGTTCCTGCCGGCACTCCTCTTTGAGGCTGCCTTCGCCCTTGATATTCATACTTTCAAAAAATCGGTAGGAAACGGGTTTATACTTGCCGTACCGGGAATAATAGTGGCCCTTGTCCTTACCGGAGCAACGGCCATGGGAATAAAGGGACTGGGACTCGGACTGCATCACTGGACATGGCCCGTGGCCCTTTTATTTGGCGTTATAGTCTGCGCCACCGACCCTGTGGCCGTTGTATCCATCCTCAAGGAGCTAGGGGCCAGCAAAAAGCTGGGGACCCTTATTGAGAGCGAATCGCTACTGAATGATGGTACAGCCATCGTTATCTTCATGGTGCTCCTGCTTTCAATAACCGGCGCCGGCAGTGACACGCCTGTACTGCTCGAATTCATAAAGGTTGCCCTTGGAGGCACCTTTATCGGGATCCTTATCGGTATTATAGTTATTAACTGGGTAAAGAGGGTTTTCAATGATGCCCTCTTCGAAATAACTGTCATAATCGGTGCCGCTTACCTCTCCTTTTTCGTTGCCGAGGGATTTTTTCATGTATCGGGAATTCTTGCGGTGGTTGCATTCGGGGTAATTATGGCAGGTGCCGGGCGCACCCGCATCAGTCCGGAGGTAGGACACTTCCTCCACGAATTCTGGGAGCTTGCCGCCTTCATAGCCAACACACTGATATTCCTCATCGTTGGCGTTGTCATAGCCCGGAGCATTACCTTTGCCCCTTCCGACCTGCTGATATTGTTGATACTATATTTTGCAACCATTATTATCAGGGCTCTGGTTATAACCGGTTTCTACCCGCTTATGGCCAGGGTTGGTTACGGCCTCTCAAAAAAGGATGGGGTAGTGGTTTGGTGGGGCGGACTAAGGGGTGCCATCTCACTGGCACTGGCGCTTATTGTCGCTTCGGAAATGAGCATAGCCGAAAATATCCGTAACGAGATCCTTTCGCTTACTGCCGGTATGGTGATCCTGTACTCCCTTGTCAATGCCACAACCATAAAAACCCTGGTTGAGAAACTGGGACTCACACGCGTTGGCTCGGCAAAACTTGCCATGGTGGAGAGTGCCAAAAGATATATCCACAGAAGTACGGAAAATGCAATAGAAAAACTTAAAGAAGACAGGTTTATGAGTGGTGCAAACTGGAATGCCGTTAAAGAGTACCTGCCTGAAAAACCTGATGATCAGGAAGCAGAAGATGAACAGAAGGAGTTACAGCTGGAAGCAATATCAGAAACCAGGAAACGGCTCCTTCAGAAAGAGAAGGCAAGCTACTGGCGGCAGTTCAGTGAGGGACTCCTGGGCCCCGCCGCTGTACAGCAGCTTTCTGATGATATTGACGTTCTGCTTGATGCCGGAGGCAATATATCCCTCTCACAGAGAAAGGACCTTGAGCAGTTCTGGAAAACGCCCAGGTACATGAACATTATGCAGTCCATTCCTGTGGTTGGAAGAATTGCCGAACGCTTTTTCTTCGAAAGGCTGGCAGTCAGTTATGACTCCGCCAGGGGATTTGTGACGGCCCAGGAAGAGGTTGAGAAGTTGGTGGCAAGCCTTCATATGTCGGTCAGCTCCGATGCCGGCGATGACAGCAAGGAAGCACGCAACCTGACCATCATTGAAGACGAAATAGCCGAAAACCGCATTCAGGGTCTTACATTCCTGAGAAACCTCAAAGAGGCTTTCCCTGAGATCTATAATGCCATCGAAACAAGGCAGGCGATCAGATCGACCCTGAACCACCAGCGAAACACCGTAAAAAGGCTTCTCAAGGGCGGCAGAATAGAGCCGGACGAGGCAGCCAAGATGCTTGGCGGCATTGAAGCCCAGATGAAATCACTCATTGACCGGCCGCCGCAGTATAAAGCTCCCGAAGCGATGAAAATGCTTAATGAGGCTGAATGGCTCAAGGGGCTGGAGCCTGAAGTATTCAATAAGGTTGTTGCATCCTTTACAACAAGGGTGTTCTCGGTAGGCGAAAAGCTTTCAAAGCAGGACAAATCAGGCGAAGGCCTGTTTGTCATACTCAGGGGAAATGTAATAGTTGAGATGGGCAATTCGGTAATCGACATCCTCGGCCCGGGCACCGTTATAGGCGAAATGGCTCCACTTATGGGTGTTTCCCGCACTGCCACCGTCACTGCCGAACAGCCGGTGACTGCCCTGAAGCTTCCTGTCAAAATGATGGAGAAGCTCATGAAGGAGTCACCCGAGCTGGAGCTGAGGTTATGGAAGATAGCCGGCAGCCGTTTTGTTGAAAACTACCTGGCTAAAATGGAGCCCTACAACAAGTGGAGGCGAAACAAGCTGAAAAAATGGATATCCACAGGAGAGGTGATTTTCCCGGGCGACGAAGAAAGCGTCACCATTAAAGATAAGACAGGCATACTTATGCAGGGTCATGTGTATGTAACAAGCAGGGAAAAACCTATCGATGCCCCAGCCATGCTTTATGCTCCGGTGGTCAAGGTCAAGGACCATGCGAAGATCTACATCTGCCCCCCCTACCAGGATAAAGAGGGCAGGAAAGATTCAGGTGCCACAGAAACCAATCAATAGGTTATGACGGGGCAGAGCCCCGGGTGTCAGGTAGTTTTATTTATACTTATACGTGCATCCACCGCTATCACCCGGTCGGGAGTGCCGAGAAGTGGGTTCAGATCCATTTCAGCTATTTCGGGGGCGGCCTGCACCAGTGCAGAAAGCCTGACCAGTATATCGGCAAACATGCCGGTGTTTACCCCTTTCAGGCCCCTTGTGCCCTCAAGAACAGCTTTTCCCCTGATCCGACCGATAATATCAAGCGCCTCTTCCTGGTGCAATGGCGCCAGTCCCCCGGCAACATCGCTGAAAACCTCGACAAAAATTCCACCAAGTCCTCCAAGCACCAAATGCCCGAACGGGGGCTCTTGCTTGACACCGGCAAATATTTCGGTGCCTGACAACATAGGCTGTATCATGACCGCCACAGCACCCTCAATTGACATCAGTCTGCCGAATTCATGCCTGACCCGGTCTTCATCTTCAATATTCAGCACAACACCACCGGCATCCGATTTGTGCAGGGGTCCTACCACCTTCATCACGACAGGGTATCCGAACAACCCCGCCCTGTAAACGGCATCTCCGGGATCATTTGTCACGGCTTCTGCAACCCTTGGGATCCCCGCTGCATCAAGCAGCCTGTTGATCTCTCCCGGTTCAAGGTATCCTGCAGGATTACTCTCCACAACCTCTCTGATCGTTGCGTTATCCAGGGCCGGCAATGTAACGGTTGCCGGGACAGGATGCGGCGTCGAAGAAACGATGTTAAGCGCCTGCCCCAGCGCCACTTCATCCCTGAAACAGAAACGTCCCCGTTCAGTAAAGGCCCTGATCTCCTCTGCTGCATTTATTACAGAAGGCAGTACAGGATATATCGGTTTACTGCAGCTATCCATCTTTTCATGAAGCAGGTCATACACATCAAACACGGGTGCCAGACCGGGACTCCCGAAAATAACCGCCATTGCATCGATATTGTCAAACTTCTCCTCACAATGGTCAATGATATGGCCGAGCTGTTCAGCGTTTCCCGTGGCAAGAAAATCGATGGGATTGGCAACCGAGGATCCGGGATACAACATGGAGAGCAGCTCCCGGCTGTGCTCCCCCTCGATAGGCGGCACCTCAAGTCCGCCCTCCGAAAGGGTGTCGGTAAGCATAACCGCCGAACCTCCGGCATGTGTTATTATGGCGTACCTGTTACCTGCCGGCGGACTGTGCATGAATACCCCTGCTACGTTAATAAGCTCCTGCCTGCTGCGGCACCTCACAATCCCCGCCTTGCGGAACAGCGCACTTACTGCCGCATCAGAACCTGCAAGAGCTCCGGTATGCGAAGTAGCAGCCCTGCTGCCCGCTTCCGATGATCCCGATTTTATTGCGGCAATCCTGCATCCCTTGCTGATAAGCGATGAAGCATGCCTGAGCAGCATATCGGGTTTCTTCACGCTCTCCATATAGAGCAGCTTGATCCTGGAGCTTGAACGCCTGTCGAAAGTCTCATCCAGATACTTCACCACCTCCTCCACACCGGTCTGGGCGCTGTTACCTACCGACCAGACCGACGCGAAGGAAAGTCCAACATCATAACCTGCCTCCATCGTATAGACCGCCACTGCGCCAGATCCTGAAACAAAGTCCACCCCCCCCTCATGCAGCCGGGGGACCGGAGTGGTAAAGACACTTGCATGCCTGCCGTTCATCATACCGATGCAGTTGGGACCGATAAGGCATGCACCTGCTGAGTTGATCACCTCCACTATCTTCCTTTCCATCTCTGCTCCCTCCGCACTCTCTTCAGAGAAACCGGCAGAAAGTATTATGAATGCTTTTGTGCTCTTCTTTTTTGCCAGCAGCTCTATCGCAGGCAGGCAGTGACGGGCGGCAACGGCCAGAATTGCAAGGTCGGCCCCGGGGAGGTCCTCCATATTCCTGTAGCTTTTAACACCCTGCACAGTATCTTCTTTGGGATTGGCAACAAAGAGGTCGCCTGTATACCCGTTGTCAATTATATTCTTTACTACCTTGCCCCCTGGTTTCCTGACATCATTGGAGCCACCCACGACGACTATGCTGCGCGGATCAGTGAGATGTTTGTTGATCATACCGTTTCTTTTTTACAATTACTGTTTTACTGGTTATATTATGTAATCTTTTACCTGTGACACAGGACCCTGTAGGGGCAATACCTGCAAATACTCCTTTCACCGGCCTGCCTGAAGGGCGTTCCCTCATCAAAGATCTCCTCCAGCAGAAGCGTCATGTTCTCTTCAAAAGGGCCCATATACTCCCTGAAATCGTTCACCGGCCGTGGCGGACTCCTGTCAGGCTTCTCTCCTATCACCATCTCTTCATCAGAGAACAACTTTTTGACCTGGTAAATGAGAGGCCTTACAGGTCCGCCTCCCCCCTGCCTTATATAGAGCCAGGAATAGAAGAAGGTCTGGAACACCGCCTTTTTCCTTTTCGGATCCTCCCGTTCAAAAAGGGACTCCATGGTCCGGTATATCGCGTCGTCACCACCTGTCTTGTAGTCGGCAACCCTTGTCACACCCTGTGAGCGGTCAATACGGTCAATTATGCCTCCCGTGGCGATCTCCGTTTCACCCTGTCCTCCGGAAAGAGATATATTATTACGGTACCTCTGTTCCAGTGCGACAATTTCGAAAGGTGCCTCCCTCCTGTCCCTTTCCAGAATCTGTCTCAGATATGATGCAAGCACTCCCCCGGCTATCCTTGCCAGTCCGTCAGTCTCCGGCAACGGGTAACCAGGTTCATCTCCGCCGGGGTCAAGGAAAGCCCGCTCGACACAATTCTCTGTAATGCCGCTTTTTCCTGTCATCCGGTCAATATCATCAACTGTCACCATTTTCCCGGCCAGCGGCTCATACAGGAAAAAGGCCGCCCTGTGCAGAAGGCTGCCGAAGGCCGCCATATCGATCCCGCCCGTCATCTTCTCCGGCTCCTGCAGTCGCGCAATATACCTGAAATAAAACCTCATGGAGCAATCCATGTAGCTGTTCAGGGCATTGGCGGACAGGTATCCCTGTGATCTGCCGGCACCGGCAATCTCACGGAGCCTCTCCATGATGTCGGGGGACTTCTCAATCAGAACCGGGCGCTGGTCAGGGGGACTGAGGCTGAACACAAGGTTCCTTTGCCGGACTTTGAAAAGACCCGAGTATTGTAGCTGATGGATGTACCTGCTCACCTCCCCGGTGTATAACCCGTCGCTGCGTGTATTGTAAACAAGAGTAACCTTATTTGCCCTGTGCAGCAGCCTGTAAAAATAGTAGGAATAGACGGCCTCGTGCTGTTCATGGCGCGGCAGCCGGTATGCCGCCCTCAGTGTATAGGGTATGAACGAGGGGGCAGGCATCACAGAAGGGAACACGCCCTCATTCATCGACAGCCACAGCACATTCTCAAAATCAAGTCCCCTGGTCTCCAGCACCCCCATAACCTGTAGCCCGCCCAGCGGCTCACCGTGAAACGGTATCCTGACCGATGAGAGCACCCTCTTTAGTAGCTTCACCATGGTCGCTGAACCGATTGCCGTACCTGCGCCGGCAACGGTATCCCTCAGCCGTCGCAGTGCAGTGCACATACTGCTCAGGAATTCCCTTCCGGGGATGACAACGTCACTCTTTTCAGGCAATCCATCGTCATCACCTTCTCCGTTGCCGGGTGAACGCAGCCTCTCCATGTATTCGAGGATCTCCAGCAGGTAATGCAGCAATTCCATGCCGCCGTCAGCTTTTCTGAATACAAGCCGCCCCATCTCACCCCGCCCTGCAATCCGGCTTTCAACGCGCAGCATATTATTTTTCCTGATGGCGCTTACAAGCTGCATGGCCTCCTCCCTCGCCTCTGCAGGGTATTCGGGGTGACGCAGCAGTGAGATCACCTCCCTCCCCGGAAATGTGAGTTTTCCTTTGCTGCCGGTGTGTGACGCCAGCTGCATATCGGCCAGAAGCATGGCAAAACCGAACAGGCTTGTCTCCTTCAGCGGGTATCCCATGGTAATGTTGACGCTGCCCGCCTCATCAGGCAGAGACGACAGCACGGGCATCAGAAGGCTTTCGTCGGGAAGTATGATGGCCGACTTCAACGGGTCATCGCCGGCACCCGGATCAAGTCCCGCCTCTTCCATTATCTTGGCCTGCCCGGTATTGGAGGGAACTGCAACTATGTCGATATCAGGCGGGGTAACTGACAGGTTTCCGGTATCCCCTTCATATCCGTCATGAGGATACCGCCTGATGTTTTCCCTCATAAAAAGACCCGCCTGGTGCAATCCGTCATTTGTGTAGTATTCGTCGTAATCCCAGAAGAACTCCACCCTCCCTTCCTTCTTCAGATGGTCAAAAAGCCTCTTCTCACACTCGTTAAGGGCGTTGAAGCCGGCAACAAAATATTTTACGGCACCGGTGCCGGGCAGTTTGTCATCCTCCACCAGTCCCGCCACATGCCTGAAGATCATACCCTCATAGGCCATGCCTTCGCCGGAAAGAAGTTCCCTGTATTTCATATATATATTATACAGCGCCTCCCATATCCAGAGGAACTCCTTCTGATGCCCGGAGGGGGATCCCTGGTTGAAACTGCCCCAGAACTGCCTGACCAGTTCAACCTGCTCAGGCGACATGAAATCAAAGTGGTTTTCAATATCCTTCAGTGCACTGATGTTCATGAACAGCTTATCTGCATCAACAAGGTATTTGTCTGCTTCATCAAAATCCCTTATCATCACCTCCCCCCAGTTGTAAAAACGGTCAAACTCCTCGGTACTGCCGGTAACCGACCTGAAAACATTGTAGAGCTTCAGGTTAAGGGTAATACTGTCTGCTGCCTGCATCCCGCTCAGCTCCCCCATCAGGTCCGATATGGTCATCACCCCCGGCATCCAAAGTGGCCTTTTCACCAGTCCGCCGAGGTAGTTCCTGAAGAAAAGGCCGGCACGCCTTCCGGGAAATATCATGGCACAATCACCCAGTTCTTCACCGTACTTGCCGTACAGGTACTCGGCCACACTTTTCAGAAATGGTTGCATATAGCTCTGTTTTTATCAGGCATCGCTGCCAGCGCCCCTGTAGTATTTCCCCTGCCAGCTGTCCCTCTCCTCCAGCTTCTTTTCAAACATAGCTGCGATCCTGTCATTCCTCACCCCCCACCTTATGCCGCCTGCAATGCTCCGGAGCGGCAGCTCTCCCGCAAACCTCTCGACGATTATGGCAGGGTTAAGTCTTTCAACAAACCCGGCTATGAAATCCAGGTACTCATCCAGTTCGAACAGCCTGAACCTTCCCGGATCCCTGCTGTAAAGCTCCGCTATCGGTGTATTTTTAACTATCTGCAGCTGATGGAACTTAAGGCTGTGCAACGGAAGCTCCGAGAGTACCGGTGCTGATGCCAGCATCTCCTCCCGGGTCTCTCCCGGAAGTCCGAATATCATGTGCCCCCCGGTCTTTATCCCTAAGGCGGAAGTTTTTTTTATGGCTCTCACAGCGGTGGCAAAATCATGTCCCCTGTTAACATCTTTCAGCGTCTGGTCGTTACAGGACTCGATACCGAATTCGGCAACAAAATAGCAGCGAGAAGCCATATCAGCCATAAGATACAGTACATCATCATCAACACAATCGGGCCTGGTGCCCACCACTATTCCCCTGATGCCAGGCACCGACAGGGCCTCGTTCCAGATACGCTCCAGAGTCGCTGTATCGGAGTATGTATTGGTATACGACTGGAAATAGGCAAGGAAGCTTTCTGCCCGCCGGTACCTCCTGGCGTGGAACCTTATACCTGTTTCAATCTGCTCCCTCACGCACTTCCCGGGCAGGCAATACGCCGGCACGAAGGTGGTGCTGTCACAGAAGGTGCATCCGCCGGTGCCCACGGTTCCGTCACGGTTAGGACAGGTAAAGCCGGCATTTACTGATACCTTCTGGACCCTCCCGCCAAACTCTCTTTTGAAGTAGTCCGCCAGCGAGTTGAACCTTCGCCTGCTGCCCCATGCGTATGTCTGTTCACCTTTGATCATCAGCCGGTTTTTACTTCAACGATTTTTCCCTTACCCGTATACCAGAGAAATCCCCTGACCCTGTCATACCCCATACTCTCAATATCCCTGATATAGCCGCGCATCTGCGCGCCGTGCTGCTCAGACTCCCCGGCGCCCGATTTGTAGTCCACCACCACAACCTCTCTGTCCCTTATCATGACCCTGTCGGGTCTTCGTGTCATGCCGCCCGGAAGGAGCACCGACGCCTCGTTCATCACCTTCCAGCTCCCGTCAAACCAGGAAGCTGCACCGCTCTTTTCAATAAGAGATGCAATGCCGGCCGATAACCTTTCAGCCCGGTCTGAGCTGAGGCGTCCCTCAAAACACCGTTTCATCACGGCCCGTTCAATATCTCCCGCCACCACAATATCGGCGAAGATATCGTGTATAAGTCTTCCCAGCACTGCCGGGTCGTCGCTGTCGGCGACAGAGGCAGCCCGGGGTGTCCCTGCAAGACGCAGGCCCGGCTTGTTAACCACATCATGCACACGGTATCTTTCTGCAACAAGTGCCTCCCCGGGGCGATCCTTCGCGGAAGGCTCGACGGTCAGCTTCGATCCGCAGCTGTAGACGGCACCCGAGGTATCCCACTGTCCGGGCATCCCGGCACCGCCATCCTGCTCCTGCACCTTTGTACTGTCAGGTATTTCCACCGGCTCCTTCCCCTGGAACTTCACACTGCCGGTATTTTCCACCGGTTCCATCCCGCCACTTCCTGCCCCCCTCGGTTTCTGCCGCAAAACAAAATAGAGCAAATCCGACACGCTCTTTATATCACCACTTTCAATCCGTTTTTCTCCTGGCAGGGGAGCATGCACGTACAGCTCGTCGGCCGCACGGGTGAGCGCCACATACAGGAGGTTCAGGTTATCTACGAACACCTGCATCTTCTCACTGAAATAATCGGCAGCAAAAATGCTGCCAGCCAGGTCGGACCTGTATCTTACCGGCACCAGCGGCAACCCGTCAAACGGTTGCACACGTGGTCTGCACCACAGGAAATTGTCAAACAACGTATTATGATCAGTGAGCCAGTCCCCGAAAGGCACCACTACAACCCTGAACTGCAGTCCCTTCGACTTATGGATGGTCATGATGCGTACGGCATCCTGGTTATCGTTACTGCTCACCGCAAGCCTTGCCCCATTTTCCTCCCACCACTGCGCGAAAGCGGCCGGACTGCCGGATTCCCTCCGGGAATAGTCGACCACGGCATCCTGGAATGCCATCAAAAAGGGAATCTCCCTCTCCCTCCTGTCAAGACCGAAACAACTGATAAGCTGCTCAACGAGTTCATAGATGGAGAGTCTGCCGAGCTCAGCAAGTCCCCCGGTGAACCCGGGCGGCATTAGCCTGTCCCATCCCTCGTCCAGGTAGTTGTCCTGAAGCCCGAACAGCAGGTGGTCGTTGCCATACCCTGCAGGGGCCTGCTCCAGGTACCTGCAATATTCGTTTATAATGACAGCCCTGTCAAGCTTTTCCGACGGATCGGCAATATACCGTATCAGTGCAAGCAGGAGACGCACCGACACCGATTCGTTAAGAAGCAGGAACTCCTCCGATATGAAGGCAAGGCTGCTCCCTCCTTCCCTGTGCGACGCCTGCCATTCCAGCAGCATGCTGGCTATCTCGTTGCCATCGCGGTTGTTCCTGACCAGGATGGCGATATCTCTCAGATCAAAACCCCTTGACAATATATCCAGGAGCATTCCGGGAAGCCGGCTGAGCACCTCCTCCCTAAAGCTACCGGCGCTGTTGTCGCCAAAGGTTACCTGCACGTAACCCCCTTCACGGTCAGCCCTTTCGGGGACCATCTGAGCATGGCCGGCGTAAGCGTTCCTGATCTGCTCCTGCAGGGCGGCAGTTTCCGTTTCGCCGAATCCTGCAACGGCACATTCCCTGCCCAGCTGATCTGTCATGAGCCGGGGAGCATCGCCGAAGAGGGCATTATTGAAACCGGTTACCATCCTCCTGCTGCGCCAGTTGTAACCAAGGGTCTCGACAAGGCAGCCATGCCTTCCCGCGGCCTCTTCGACCTCCGAAGCCAGTATGTTCCAGTCGCTGTTCCTCCACCTGTAAATGGACTGCTTGACATCACCCACCAGTATGTTGCGCTGCCCCTTTCCAAGGCTTTCTATTATCAGCGGTATGAAGTTCTGCCATTGCACCCTTGAGGTATCCTGGAACTCGTCAATCATATAGTTCCTGTAGAACCACCCGGTCTTCTCATATATGAAAGGAGCCTCATTGCTCCCGATAATTCCCCGAAGCAGTGAGGCTATCTCCGTCAGGAGCATGGTATTGGTGGCGGCTGCATCCTCACGAACGCGCAGGGCGATGTCGTTCAGTATGCCCAGCGTATAGAAGCTGGAGAGTATATGTCTTGCCGAGACCCATAGCGGGTGCCCGTTACTGTACAGATCAAGAGCTTCATCGAGCACCTGTTGAAGTCCACCCTCCACCAGCGCCCCTATCTCCTCACTCTTAGGCGAGTTCTTCGCGAACCAGTCCCCTACCCCGCTAACCCCGGCCACCCTCTTACCGGGTGCATACTCCTTCTTAACGGCTATCTTTTCAAAATAGCCGGCCACCCCGCTGCTTCCGTACTTGAAATCACCCACCTCCAGTCCCCTACCCCCTATCATATCAAGCCCTTTCCTGCCTGCTTCTTCCATTTTCTTTTCGTAGCGGGCAGCCACGGCATGAAGTTGTCCCATGTATTCACCAAGGAATGAGCGATCGGACAGCCTGCCGGTCATCTCGCCCCTCATCTGCATGAACTCCTCGCTGAATACCTGCCGGCCCAGCCGGCCCAGCTCCTGCCTGAAATTCCACGACCTCCCCTCCCGTATCCTGCTTTCGGCAAAATCCATCAGCCATCCCTGCAGCTCGTCATCAGCGGCGCAATCAGCTATTATCATATCCAGGACCCGGTCGAGCACCCTGCTGTTATCAAGTTCGAGGTCGAAAGCGGACTGCAGTCCGGCCTCCCTTGCAAATCCCCTTATTATCCGCTGGAAAAAACTGTCTATTGTCCCCACCGAAAACCTTGAGTAGTTCTGCAGAATGGAGTTCAGTATCTCTCCTGCCCTGCGCCTTACTGCCTGCTCGTCAGTGCCCAGATGCCCGGCAAGCATTTCCAGGTAGTCGCTTTCAGCTCCCGCGGCAAGCCGGTGAAGCACATAAATGATCCTCGATTTCATCTCGGCGGTGGCCTTGTTGGTAAAGGTAACGGCCAGGATGTGCCTGAAATCGCCCGCAAAGGCAAGCTTCATATACTCGCCGGTAAGCCTGTGCGTTTTACCGGAGCCGGCTGAAGCTTTGTAGACTATGAGATTGTTCATAAGGAACTGTATGGTAACCTGTCTGCCGGTGGAAAAGCTGCCGGTTTGCAGAGTGCATTGTGCAACCTCTGTATCATTGACGAAATTAGGAAAAAAAACCATGACCTCAAGCTGCGGTTTATCATGCGGATGTGTGCCCTGCATAATTTTTGACTCTTCCCAAACGGAACGGCCGTATGTTCAGCGCAAAAGACGGCCGGCTGTGAAGTGTCGCAGGAAAATGATAATTTTGTTCCCGGCAGCAACTTCTTTCGGCACCGGAGACCCTGTCTGCTGCAGCAGGCTGTCCACGGCAAAGGAAAAACCCTATAAAAGGATGATCATGCAAACCGGTAACGACAAAAACAGGCAGGATAAAGGTGCAGGCTGCCCTCTTTGCGGTTCTGCTTCCTCATTCCTTTTGCACTTCAGGGATACCGGGTACCGCAGGTGCCATGGCTGCACAGGGGTCTTCATGGAGCCGGCCTGCCGCCCTTCCCCCGAAAGGGAAAAGGAGAGGTATGAAAAGCATAACAATGACATCAATGACCAGGGGTACAGAGCTTTTGTCCGGCCTCTCGTTGAGATGGTTGCCATGCATCACGGTCCGGGTGAACGGGGACTCGATTTCGGGGCTGGTACGGGTCCGGTTGCTGCTGCAATGCTGGTTGAACAGGGTTATGATATTTCGCTGTACGACCCTTTCTTCTGTAACGACCCCGGCAAGCTGGAGGTAAAGTACGATTTTATCATCTGCTGTGAGGTGATGGAGCATTTTCATAACCCCGCCGGCGAATTCAGGCTGCTGAGGTCGCTGCTCAACGAAGGCGGCAATCTCTTCTGTATGAGCGGACTGCTGCTTCCCGGCACCGACTTTGGGAAATGGTGGTACAAGAATGACGAGACTCATGTCTTTTTCTACACTCCTGAAGGCATCACCTGGATCGGTGAAAATTTCTCCTTTCTGCCTGAAATTTACGGCAACAACCTGGTGCGCTTCACAGCGGTCTGAAGACCGGCCCTCAGCAATCCGGGCAGGC
>REEN01000035.1 GCA_007695015.1 Marinilabiliales bacterium | reverse complement strand
CTTGCCATGACAAATTCATGCGGCCCCCGGGAATATGCCGATACTGTTTTTGTCAATGGCATTGTATATACCATGGATGAAGGAAGCCCCACCGCCACGGCCATCGCCGTGAAGGGAAACAGGTTCCTGATGGTGGGGACCGATGAGGCGGTCATGAAGCATGCCGGTGACGACACCCGCATAGTGGACCTTGAGGGGAAGACGGTGCTTCCCGGACTTACTGAGAGCCATATACACTTCGGTTACGTAGGCGTGAACATCCTCACTGCACCTCTTGATGTTTACTGGCTGCCGGTTGACGAGATGCTGGAGCGGATCAGGATGGCAGCAGAAAGGGCTGCCCCCGGTGAATGGATCGTTGCACGCGGCTACAATGACGCGATATGGGATGAGCCTGCACACCGCAGACTTCTCGACCGTGCGAGTCCCAATAACCCCGTCAGCCTCCGCCGTTATTGCGGGCATGCCACCTTTGTCAACACCAGGGCCCTGGAGATAGCCGGTATAACACGTACCACACCCGATCCCGATGCGGGCACCATAGTGCGCGATGCCGGCGGCAATGCCACGGGCGTGCTTGTGTCGGCCGCAGGGGCGCTGGTCAACAGGCACATCCCTCCCCCGCCCCGGCTTACAGAGCAGGAGATGATGGAAGCATACAAACTGGGCAGCGATGCCATGCTTGCCAATGGCATAACAACCGTTCATGATGCCACGGGTACAACACCTGAAGATACCCGCAGGCGGAAAAAAGCTTATGAGGAGGGCTACCTGAGGGTCAGGATAATGGATGCCGTACTGTTTGAAACTGCAATGGAGATGGACGGTCCGCTAACAGGGCTGTATGAAGACCACTACACCGTAAGGTGGGTCAAGGAGTTTGTTGACGGCTCGCTTGGCGGAAGGGGCGCAGCCATGATCGAGCCCTATGACGACATGCCCTCCGAAACGGGTGCGCTGAGGGCGCTCGGACAGGATGAGGATGAGTATGCCCGCAGGGTTGCACTCATGCTTGAAAAGGGATTTGGAACGCGAACCCACTCCATAGGCGACAGGGGCAACCGCATCACCCTCAATGCCTTCGAAAAAGCCATGGAGATGACCGGCATAAAAGGTGATGAAGCCAGGCTGGTGGTTGAGCATGCCCAGGTGCTGCATCCCGATGATATACCCCGTTTCGGCAAATCGGGCATCATCGCATCGATGCAGGGTGTTCATGCCACCGAAGACATGGTATTCGTAGAGGAGAGAATTGGCAACGAAAGGGCCAAAGGCTCCTATGCATGGCGCAGCATTCTCGACAACGGCGGGATAATATCAGGCGGGTCAGATTACGGGGTTTCTCCCTACGAACCCTTTTTCGGTATGCATGCCTTTGTAACAAGGCAGGACCGCCAGAACAACCCTCCGGGCGGCTGGTTACCTGAACAAAAGCTCACCCGGGAGGAGGCGCTGAAGGCCTACACCGTTTGGCCCGCCTTCCTTGAATTTTCCGAACACCTCAAAGGCAGGGTCAAAGAGGGGATGCTGGCGGACTTCATAGTGATCGACAGGGACTATTTCAATATCCCTGCAGAAGAGATCCATGAAATACAGGTACTCAGAACGGTCCTCGGAGGAGAAACGGTGTTTGAGCGTTAACAAACGGGATCATTCCGGCTCAGAATTTTGCAGCATCAGGTTTTCGGTCATCTGCACGGGCACAAAACTTGCCGGGCCGGTTTAATTGCAATCAAACCGGTTTCCGTTTCATAAGCGTTTTGTCTCTTACTGCTGCGCCTGCCCCGCAAGCTCCAGGTATCTCTCAAAAGGCCAAATCGAATAGCCGTGCACGGGCGGCCTGACGACAGCCTCAATGTTTCCAGGTGTGGCATCAGCCGCCTGGATACAGGGTATAACATAGCTGCCGGTCGTATTCCGGTACACATCAACCCCCACCTCATAGATCCATTCAACCGGCTCATCAACCATGGTTGAATAGGTCATCGGCTGGAAAAAATCAAAGTACCGCGACAGGGCACCAATATCCTGGGCGGCGATCCGGGTGATTGCCCCGTCGTAGTCATCCTGCTTCCATGGGACCATGTGCAGGTTCATCAGTATACCCGGTTTTATCCTGTTTACACTTTCGTGGATGAGCGCGGCATAGTTGGTTATCGTATTGCATTTGAACTGTGTCCACTCATCCGGGTGCCAGGACAGGATATGATCCGGGGATGCGGTTATACCGTACTGATCTTTAAACCCCTCCATACAGCGGCTGCAGAAGCATGTCTGTATGCGGTCGCCGTCACGGCCGGCCTCCCAGTAGACAAAATACCTGAAAAAATCCATGCTTATGCCATGCGGTTCAACACGGCGAACAAGCTCTTCAATGTCCTGCAGCCGCTGCATCTTATACCCCTCCTCGTTGGGGCATATGAACGTGAGCCAGCTGTCCCTCACCATGTTGCCATGCTTGTCGCGGGCCGAATTCAATTCGTCAATGGTGGCATCGTCGTTGTAGAAGGTCTGGAAAATGATGAATACAAGTATCCCTCTCTCACCGGCAAGCTCAACCAGCCTTGAGTTAGTTTCATCACCACGGGTGAAATACCTGTCCATTACCGAGATCATGTTCAGCCCTGCCTCCTCAGCCTCTTCGATCAGCAGTCCGGGATTCCCGTCATACCGCTCCCACCGGAAGACCTTTCCGGTGTGCCACCCGTGTACTTCAGGATCCACCGCCAGGCTGACGGGGAGCCTGTCAGCCAGGGTACCTGCAGCCCGGCCGCTGTCCCGCGGTGAGCAGAAGCAAAACACCATGCCGGCCGCAGCCAGCATGGCTAAAAACAGTATGAAACGATTACCGTTCAGGTTCATATTCAGTTACCGGCTGTCAGTCTCAGGTCTTTTACCTTCAGTGTCGCACTCGCTTCGGTTTCATAGTCCAGCGCAGGCACCAGGTACACGGCATCGACATTCTCCTTCACTATCGGGATGCTTCGCGAAACCTCAGGCGCCCAGTCAGGCTGCGCGAACTCGTCGAAATCAAAATAAACGGTGTTCCACTCCTCCGATGCAGGCACCAGGAGCTGGTAATGTGAATAGGTGCTGTTTCCGGCGGGACCGAAATCACTCTGTGAAAGCTTTATCAACAGGTCTGAATCGCATTTGTAGGTTATTGAACCACCGGAGTAGTTGGCGATATTGTCATTCAGTCCGCAAATCAGCTCCACAAATGGAAATCCCCTGTCTGAGATTGCCGCCTGGTGGTAGGTGACCTCTGCCACCCCGCAGTTTATGAGGCGGTCGCCGGACTCGTACCTTGAACCTAACCTGTCGGTTGCGGCCCTCCATTCCCTGGCTGTAGCCAGCAGGTTACCCGTTGTCTTTTCTGTATCGATATCGTCAAAGACAAGCTCGGTGCTGAAATCGACCCAGTAAAGACCATTCAGGTTTGGTATTGCCGCAAACAATGAATCGCCCATGAACTGGGGAGGATTATCATACTCGCCCCACCAGTCCCTGTCCCTGGGATATCCTATCTGGAAACCTATGGGTGCCGGACTGAAGGCCTCGCCCCACCTCTGGAACTCCCTCACCTGTGTGCCGAAGTCGGGAAACATCTGGCTGTTGGATACGAACATGACGTCTTCGCGGACTGTCGGGGGCATCACATCAACGCGCCAGTGCCTGAACATGAACTTGTAATCGGGGTTGTACTCCTTGGCGATGCTGATCCAGCGCAGTGCATCCTCATCAGATACCGGTGTGCCTTTAGAGCCCTCGCTGCAGTCGTTCCACTCAACGTCAATGCCGATACCCACTATGCATGAGTGGTGGCTGTATTGCTGAAGGATAAGGTGGAGAAGCTCATCAACAGGGGCATGGCCCGGCTCGAATGAGAGCCATACCCTCACTCCCATGTCGCTGAATAGCCTGAATGTCTCTTCATAAAGATCAGTCTCGGCCGAAAATATGAGCTCATGGTCAGTATCGGCCGGGAACCCGAGGTTGCAGCCGCCGCCTCGCAGGTTGCCGACTATCCAGATGAATTCCGGACAGGTGTAATCGAAGTAGGAGTTGAACTGCTCGGCTGCATTGTACCAGAACTCTTTGGTATTGGGTGTGCGCCTGGCGCCGTATACCGACCAGCGGAAACCGACGGCCCTGCGCTCGCCCAGTCCGTCGAGGCAGCACACGTCATCCCTGACGGCCGGCTCCGGACTGCCGCAACCGGCAGGCATAACCATCAATGAGACAAACAGAAACAGGAAAAAGGTCTTGATCGCATCCTTCATTTTATATGATTTAGGGTTAATAAGAGATTGAGCGCCCTAAATATATAATAAAACGTCGAAACAGAGTGGTCTTATGGGGGTCAGTTGCACGAAACAATAAGCTTCACCTGGATGCGGGTTTGTTCAACTGTTAGATGAGAAACTACAATACAAATCCTACGCCGGTATTAACTCATACCGACATAGAATTTATAATAATCTGCCTGGCACTATTAACTTATGCCCGTTAATACGCAAGACGAAGAAATTGGCTGAAGATGTAATTAAAACCTATAGGGAAAGTAAAATATACGACCTGAAAGTATTTGCAGTATCAGCTATCGTATAAATTACTGTTATTAAACACCTTTTACCTCTTTGGCTTGCGGACCTTTTTCTCCTTGTACTTTTTCGAAGGTTACTTCCTGACCATCATCCAAATTCTTAAAACCTTCCTGTAAAATATCAGAATGGTGAACAAATATATCTTCTCCCTCTTCTGATACGATAAATCCAAACCCTTTGCTTGAATCAAACCATTTAACTGTACCTTTCATATTATACTAGATTTAATTATGAATTAACAAAAGTAACACATTTTTTAATAAAAATAATGCCTAATGTGATATCTAATTTTTATACGATAAAAATTACCTGTTTTTCCAAATATAATAATATTTATACCCATTTTTCAAAATTCATACCTGTTATTCACAAATAACCTCCGCCCATTACTTCATGTGGCTGATCTGGGTATCAGCCCAAGTGCCCTGAAACACAAAACCCCCTGACAATCAGAGGGTTTGCTGTGTAGTTGGCGGTCCGGACGAGACTCGAACTCGCGACCCCATGCGTGACAGGCATGTATTCTAACCAACTGAACTACCGGACCAGAATTTCTTAGAACTTTTGACCCGTTCAAGGCGGGTCGTTTTTCGTGATGCAAAAATACAAGTTATTTTTATACCTGCAAATATTTGAATGCGTTTTTTAAAAATAACAAATAGCGGGGGATGAACAGGCGGTTCTGCAGCGAAGCGGGGGGCATTTACTGAGATGGTGCGGAGATGGTGCGAAGGTGGTGCGAAGATGGTGAGATAGCGGTGGGAGGATGACTTGGCGGACTGGTAAAAGAACTGAATCGTCTATTTGTTTTCAAAAACCGAAAAATGAACGCTGCCGTATTTCCTGAGCTCCCTGAACTGGGGAAGAAGGGAAAAGTCGTGGTCTTTACCGTGCTCAAGAATAAACCAGCCACCGGGTTTCAGCAGGTTCCGGCTGAATACAATGTGGGGAATCTGATCAATGTCATTCAGGTCGAACGGCGGATCGGCAAAGATGATGTCGTATTCGCGATCGGTGTGCTTCAAAAACCTGAAAGCATCGGTACGTATGGCGGTCACCTGGTCAAACTGAAGCTCCTTTGATGTCCTGTGAATAAAAGCATGGTACTTTGAGTTGATCTCGACCGAATCGACTGACATTGAACCGCGTGATGCAAACTCATAAGCAATGCTGCCCGTACCGCTGAAAAGGTCGAGGACATGAAGTCCGCCAAAATCAAAATAGTTGGCAATCACATTGAACAGGTTCTCCTTGGCAAAATCTGTGGTGGGTCTTGCCCTGAAATTCTTTCCCGGATAGAGCCGCTTCCCCTTGTATATACCGCTTATTATACGCACAACCTCAGGTTGAACAGGTTCGCAAACCAATGTGCTTCAACATCATTGAATGTATAGCTGTATATAAAATGATCGTTGCGCTTTTCAAACGCCGTATTCCTTATATAGGAGCGGAGCATGCCGTAAACATCTGATTCCTTTTTCATCTCTCCCGAAATTACAAGGGGAATATCCTCTCCGCTGAGTTTAAGCTGGTCATAAACATAAAGGATGAAATAGACCAGATCGGCATCATCTTTCCAGGGAAAGGTGTTGCACAGAAGCAGCTTTTCTCCTTCTGTTACAGCTATATCGACATATTTGCCATAAATGCCAGCCATTACGGTTTTCCGGGTTCCCTTGCCCCCGTGTGCCACCAGACCGTTCTCAATAAAGGGTGTAACCTGGTGAAAGTATTTTACATTGCCGTATGACCTGTGAACAATACCGGCAATTTCGGAGGGAATTACAAAAACATTGCAGGCATCGATCCCGGTTAACTTATTGTAATGTATCTCATCAAGCTCCTCCAGGTGTTGATTGAACTCAAAATATGCACGGAGCTTATCCTTTTGGAAAAGGGGCCCGGGAATAAGGGTATACCAGGGGCACTGCCATGAGAACAGGACCGATTTATAATCACGCGCCAGGAACTCATCGTTCTTATGTATACCTGCAATTCTATCCTCAAGAAGGCCGGCGCTCAACCCACCCTCAAAGGGAATATGCTTAAGCAGAATGTACTTGTTCCTCAACGGGTCAAGTACAGAAAAAGCATATCCATCCGGGCCTGCCTGGATGGATATGCTGTAATTACCTGTCTGATTTATATCAAATGTTTCGTCTATAAGAACAATTTCCATACCGGAAGGGATTATTATTCCCAGTTGCCAGCATTGTTGGTGGTCCGCGTAAGTGAACCCACCCGCAGGCCAGGGAACTGATCCCTTCTTATGCGCTCATCATTCATATTAATAACAAGCTGCCTGTCAAGGCCTGAAAGCAACACGTCATTGTGCACATGCGCTTCAAAAACCTTCACCGGGAGCCCACTGCCGGTCATTACCTCGCCCGCGCCCAGGAAGAATGTATCACGTCCACCGGTATAAGGCACAAAACGAAGAGAGTCAACAGGGTAACCACGGGCGAAAAGGGAATCCTTTACGCTTACCCTTATGGTATCACGGATTATCTCTTCTGAAGCCACATCTTCGTCTTCATCTTCAAAACCAATGGCCCTGACAACCCGGAAAGAGTCAAACTTGACAAAATTTATCAGGGTGTCGAAACTTCCTGTAAACTCTCCGTGAACAGAACGGTATGCAAGCTGGGCAGTGCGTATATCCTTCAGCCTCTCAATTGTCCGGTTGTACCTTACCCTTTGTTCCTGCTGAAACCTGATGGGCTGGTGAATGCCGTCCACCAACAGGTATCCCAGAAGGAGTATTGCAACTATAAGGAGAATCTGAATTACTGTCTTCATCTGTTTGTATTTTGATTTGATATAATAACGAGCAAGGTTCTCTTTTCTGATATTTTCGCTTTAAGTTTGAGGGCAAATTTATAAAAAAAATGGATTTATACCTAAAATTCAGTATAATTGATTAAAATGTTGAAAAACCATATTATCAATATATTAACTGAACAGCTTGGACACCGTCCGACTGAGAGCCAGCAACAGATGATCGATCTGCTGCCCGGCTTTCTTAGCGGCGCCAACAGTAAAAATATCTTCCTGGTAAAGGGTTTTGCAGGGACCGGTAAAACGTCGATACTCGGCGCTCTGGTGCGCACCATGCAGATTTTTAAAAATAACGTGGTCCTTCTTGCCCCTACCGGCAGGGCAGCCAAGGTGCTGGCCTCCTACTGCGGATATCCCGCCAGCACAATCCATAAAAAGATATACAGGCAGAGATCATCTGCCGACGGCACAGGCAGCTTTGTGATGGACAGGAACATGCATAAGGATACACTGTTTATAGTTGACGAGGCGTCCATGATCTCAAACCAATCTTCCGAATCAGATGTATTCGGAAGCGGCAGGCTTCTTGATGACTTAATTGTTTACATTGATAACGGCAAAAATTGCAGACTGGTGCTGGTGGGAGACACAGCACAGCTTCCACCGGTCGGGATAGATATCAGCCCAGCTCTTGATGCCGGTTATCTCAGTGGATTTGGCTATGATGTTACCGAAGTGTTCCTGTCAGATATCCTGAGGCAGGCAGAGGACTCGGGCATCCTGTTCAATGCAACCGGCATAAGGTACGAAGTAGAATCAGAGGGAAACAACATCCCCCGAATTGTAACCGCAGGATATAACGACATAGAACGGGTAAGCGGATCAGACCTTATCGAAAAGATAACTGAATCGTACGACAAACACGGGATTGAGGAAACCATCGTGATAACCCGTTCCAACAAAAGGGCAAACCAGTTCAACAAGGGAATAAGAGACAGGATATTATACAGGGACGAGGAGCTGGCTGCCGGCGACCTTCTGATGGTGGTCAGGAACAACTATTTCTGGATGCCGGAGAACGAAATGGCTGATTTTATAGCCAACGGCGATATTATAGAAGTTATAAGGGTCAGGCGGTACGAAGAGATGTATGGTTTCAGGTTTGCCGATGCCCTTGTCAGATTTACCGATTATAAAGATACCGAGATAGAGGTCAAGCTGATGCTCGATACGATAACCTCGGAAACAGCCGCCCTGACGCAGGAGCAGGGAAAAAAGCTTTTCCAGTCCGTTGCCGGGGACTACTCCGCCATAACCAACAAGCGGAAGCGCTTCGAGCAGATACGTGAAAACCACTGGTTCAATGCCCTCCAGGTAAAATTCGCCTATTCGGTGACATGTCACAAGGCACAGGGCGGTCAGTGGAAGAATGTATTTGTCGACCAGGGCTACATAACCGATGAGATGATAAATACCGAATACCTGAGGTGGCTCTACACCGCTTTTACCAGGCCGACCACCAGGCTGTTCCTGGTCAATTTCAGCGACCGGTTCTTTGACCAGTAGTCAATCATGTAGTCGCAGCCGGGACAATCTGGTCATCAACTGCAGGACAATCAGGTCGTAACCTGCAGAATAATCTGGTCATAACCTGAATAACAATCAACTTTTCGCCACCTGAACGATCTGGTGGCTATTCGCCGATTATTTTGACCAACAATCTTTTGCGCCGCTTTCCGTCAAACTCGCCATAGAAGATCTGTTCCCACGGCCCGAAATCGAGCTTTCCCCCGGTGATGGCCACCACCACCTCACGGCCCATTATCGTGCGCTTGAGGTGCCCGTCGGCATTATCTTCATAGCCGTTATGCCGGTACTGCGAATGCGGGTGCTCGGGCGCGAGCTTTTCGAGCCAGACCTCAAAATCGTGATGCAAACCCGACTCGTCATCATTGATAAATACGCTGCTGGTAATGTGCATAGCATTGCATAGCAGCAACCCCTCCTTTACCCCGCTCTCGGCAAGACACTGTTCAACTGCGGGGGTTATGTTGATAAGCTCCCTGCGGCTTTTAGTTTCAAACCACATCTCTTTCCTGTAACTCTTCATAATGAATTGTATTTACCGGTTAACATCCTTTCATCAGGAAACGCCAAGGGCGCTGAGAATATTACTGGCCCTTTCATCAAGTTGCCGGCAGGCCTCAGGGTAATCCTCCCTGCGTTCAAGACTTCCACGCACACTAATGTAAAACTTGATCTTTGGCTCGGTTCCGGATGGCCTTACAGAAATAAGTGATCCGTCATTAAGCAGGAACTGCAGCACATTGGATTTGGGCAGCTTTATCTCACGCCTGAGGTGGCTTATAGAATCGAACGATTTCTGCTTCAGGTAATCGTGTACGGTCATCACCTGGGAGCCTGCAATAGTCTCAGGAGGCGAGTTGCGGAAGCGGTCCATCATGCCGGCTATCTCTTCTGCCCCGCTTTTGCCCTTGCGAACCACCGAAACAAGTGTCTCCCGGTAAAGTCCGAACTCCAGGTAAAGGTCGATCAGAAGGTCATACAGCGACCTGCCCATCTCCCTTGCCCAGGCTGCTGCCTCGGCTATGAGCGCACATGAGATTACCGCGTCCTTATCCCTTACCAGATCTCCCGCCAGGTAACCATAACTCTCCTCAAAACCTGCGATAAAGGTCTTCTCCCCTTCATACTCCCTGATAAGTCCGGCAATAAACTTGAACCCGGTGAGAACGTCGTAGCATTCAACCCCGAACTTTTCGGCTATATCACTCAACAGACCGCTTGTCACAATTGTCTTGGCAATAAATTCATTGCCACGGAACCTGTTTGTCTCCTCCCACCGTTTGAGTATGTAATACAACATCAGTGATGCCGCCTGGTTGCCGTTCAGCAGTAGCAGTTCTCCGCTGTTGTCTTTAACTGCAATACCGACACGGTCGCCATCAGGATCTGACCCCATAACCAGTTCAGCCCCGGTTTCGCGGGCCTTGTCAAGCGCCATCTCAAGGGCGGCAGCCTCTTCGGGGTTCGGAGATATAACTGTGGGAAAATTGCCATCGGTCACATCCTGTTCAGGCACCGGTATCACACCTGTAAATCCGTAACTGCGCAATGCCATCGGTACAAGCTTTACAGATGCACCGTGTATCGGGGTGAACACGATCTTCATATCGCTGTGCTTTGCAACGATAGATGGAGACAGCGACATCTCCCTGATCTTGCCGATATAAATATCATCTGTCTCCTCCCCTATGATCTTTACCTTTTCGGGCCTGGCATTTCTGTTGACCTGGCTTATGCTCTTGACCTTCCGCACCTCTGCGATTATGCCGGCATCGTGTGGGGCGATGATCTGTGCCCCATCATCCCAGTAAACCTTGTAGCCGTTGTATTCCTTAGGGTTATGGCTGGCTGTTATCACAATTCCTGTCTGGCAGCCGTAATGCCTGATTGCAAAAGAGAGCTCGGGCGTTGGCCTGAGATCCTCAAACAACCAGACATCTATTCCATTGGCAGTAAGTATTCCGGCAGCAGTCTCGGCAAAAAGCCTGCTGTTGTTCCGGTTGTCATATGCAATGGCAGCAGACGGTGCGTCAATATCCGGGAACTGTTTGTGCAGGTAGTTTGAAAGACCCTGAGTGGCCATTCCAATGGTATAGATATTCACCCGGTTTGTCCCGGCTCCCATTACACCTCTCAACCCGCCGGTACCGAACTCCAGATCGCGGTAAAAAGCATCTATCAGCTCATTTTCAGGCCCCTCAAGCAACGCCTTTACCTGTAAAACGGTTTCAGGGTCGTAATCTTCACTCATCCATGCTTTGGCACGGTCACGTACTGTAGTAAGCAGTTCATCTTTTTCCATCGCTCAGTTATTATTATTTAATATTAATCTTTTCTGCAGTTAACCGATATATATTCATTTAGTTATGTTTTGCATAGTCTGTTGGAACAACTCATTTACATGGATATTCAGTAATTACTCAGTCAAGCTGCGAGATACAGTTGCGGAGGCTCTCTTTCCAGTGCGGGATGTCGATTTCCAGCCGCGACCTTATCTTCGACTTGCTCATGACGCTGTAACGGGGCCTGCGCGCCGGCAGTGGGTACTGCTCCGTCTCTACCGGCTTTACCCGGCATTGTATTCCCGTAAGCGTAATTATCTCAAGTGCAAAGTCATACCATGAACAGACTCCTTCGTTGCTGTAATGGAACAGTTCCTTGCCGTAACTGCCCTTCCCCGAAAGGGAATTAACGGCAAGCAAAAGCAGCACCCTTGCAAGATCCCGTGCATAGGTAGGGGTGCCCGCCTGGTCATACACCACAGAAAGCTCATCCTTCTCATGGGCAAGACGGTGTATGGTCCTGAAAAAATTATGACCGTACGAGGAATAAAGCCATGATGTGCGTACCACTGTTCCCCGCTCATAGGCGAGCACTGCCCTGTCACCCTCGAGCTTTGACCGGCCATATGAAGAAATTGGAGCGGCATTATCTTCCTCGCGATAAGGCACGGGCCTTTCGCCGTCAAAAACAAAATCGGTGCCTACATGGACAAGAAAAGCGCCCTTGCCGGCACATGCGCCGGCAAGCAGCCCGGGTGCCGTGCCATTGATCAGCATCGCGGCATCCTGCTCGGTTTCAGCCTTATCAACATTTGTATACGAAGCGCAGTTTATGACACAGTCTATGCCGTTTTTGGCAATATACTCCTCCACCCTGCCGGCATTGGTTATGTCAAGTGTATCGACATCGGTGAACAGGAACCGGTAGTCCCTGAACACATGGGTATATGAGAGCCCCTGCAGCTCCTGCCCCAGTTGTCCCCGGGCCCCTGTTACAAGCAACGTCTTCATATATTACCAAATATAAAATTATAATCGGCTGCGGCAAAGGATGGTGCATTCATATCCTTATCAGATACAACGGCCCTGGACGGTTCGATTCCCCAGTCTATCGCGATATGGCTGTCGGAGAAGAGGATGCCCCTCTCCGCACTGGGATTATAAAAGTCATCACATTTATAGAGAACCGTGGCACTTTTTGTCAGCACCCTGAAACCATGGGCGCAGCCTTTGGGCACCAGCAGCTGCAACCTGTTGTCTGACGATATCTCGATCCCGCTCCATTTGCCGAAGGTTGGCGAGTTTTTTCGCAGGTCGACAGCCACATCAAGGATGGCGCCTTCCAGAACCCTTAAAAGCTTTGCCTGGGCATATGGTGCAAGCTGGTAGTGAAGACCCCTGATCACGTTCATGGCAGAGCGTGACTCGTTGTCCTGCACCCATCCGGATGGCAGCCCGTGCTCACTGAAAAGCCTTTCATTATAACTCTCGTAAAAATACCCCCTGGCATCCTCATAAACCCTGGGTTCAATAACCACCAACCCCGGTATTTCCGTTTCCCTTATCTTCATATTATCACTGCTTTCCTGAAGTTTCGCCGGCCACCTGCAGGAGGTAGTCGCCGTACTTGTTGTTCTTTAACACTTTTGCACTGTGCAGGAGCATATCCCTGTCAATGAAGCCCTTCTTGTATGCGATCTCCTCCAGGCAGGCGATCTTCAACCCCTGCCTCTCCTCTATCGTATGGATAAAATTTGAGGCCTGGAGCAGGCTTTCGTGGGTGCCGGTATCGAGCCAGGCCATGCCGCGTCCGAGCAGATTCACGCTTAGGCGCCCCTCATCCAGGTAGAGGCGGTTAAGATCGGTGATCTCAAGCTCACCCCTGGCAGAGGGTTTAAGGGATTTTGCCTTCTCAACCACATCATTCCCGTAAAAGTAGAGACCGGTAACCGCGTAGTTGGATTTAGGTTTTGCGGGCTTCTCCTCTATGCTCAATACGTCGCCCCTGTCGTTAAACTCGACAACACCGTACCTTCTGGGATTATTCACGAAGTAACCGAACACCTGTCCCCCGTCAGTAATCTCCGATGCCTTTGTAAGGATGCCGCTGAGCCCGTATCCGTAAAAAATATTGTCGCCAAGAATAAGGCATGCCGGTTGATCTTCAAGAAAATCCTCTCCTATCAGAAAGGCCTGAGAAAGTCCCCCCGGCTCGGGTTGCTCCTTGTAGGAAAAGGTGACCCCTAACCGGTCGCCGTTTCCCAACAGGTGCCTGAATAGTGGAAGATCATGCGGTGTCGAAATAATGAGTATTTCCCGTATCCCCGCCAGGAGCAGGACCGATAAAGGGTAATATATCATGGGTTTGTCATACACCGGCAATATCTGTTTGGATATGCTGTGGGTTACCGGATGCAGCCTTGTGCCGGCTCCGCCGGCCAGTACAATTCCTCTCATACAGGAAAGATTTTATGTTTTCAATTCATCTATGAAATATCTTATGGTTTTTCCAAGTCCCTCCTCCAGATCAACTGAGGGCTTCCAGCCTCCCAGTTCGCGTGAAGCAAGGGATATGTCGGGGTCCCTTCTTACCGGGTCATCACTCCTGGGTGGAACAAAAACCATTTTTGAGCCAGACCCGGTCATTTGGGCTATCATACTGGCAAGTTCAAGGATTGATATCTCTCCCGGGTTCCCTATATTGACCGGACCGGTAAAATGGTCGGGTGTGTTCATTAATCTGACCAGCGCCTCTACCAGGTCGGCTACATACTGGAACCCTCTCGTTTGTGAGCCATCGCCATATATAACTATATCCTCGCCCTTTAACGCCCTGACAATGAAATTTGAGACGACACGTCCGTCATCCAGTTGCATACGGGGACCGTAGGTATTGAATATCCGCGCTATCTTGATCCTTACGCCATTCTGCTTATGGTAGTCCATGAACAGTGTTTCGGCGCACCTTTTACCCTCATCATAGCAGGACCTGTCGCCGATCGGATTCACGTAACCCCAGTAATCTTCCTTCTGCGGGTGGACCTGCGGATCGCCGTAGACTTCACTTGTTGAAGCCTGCAATATAATGGCCTTCTTACGCTTGGCAAGTCCGAGCATATTGATGGCCCCCATCACATTTGTCTTGACCGTCTTGATCGGATTGTGGCTGTAATGAATCGGGGAGGCCGGGCATGCAAGGTTGAATATCTGGTCTATCTCGCTGTAGTATGGCATGGTTACGTCATGTCGCACAAGCTCAAACCAGGGATTATCAAGCAGGTGTATGATATTTTTCCTGGAACCGGTAAAAAAATTGTCCAGGCACAAAACCTCATTACCCTCTTCAAGTAACCTTTCGCAAAGGTGTGAGCCTATAAATCCCGCGCCGCCTGTAACCAGTATGCGTCTCATGTTTCCGGATTTTACATCCTGTTCTGTTCGCCTGACAACCTGCGCCCGATACCGTAATAGGTGAAGCCAAACTCTTTCATTTCAGAAGGCTCATACAGATTTCGGCCATCGAAAACAAGTTTATTCTTCATAAGTTTGGATAACACCTTGTAATTAAGGGTCCTGAAGTCATTCCACTCGGTAACAAGCAGCAAGGCCTCGGCATCGACAAGCGCCTCGTACTGGTCACTTGCATATTCAATGGAATCGCCGAGTTTCCGGCGCGCCTCGTCAATGGCAACAGGATCATAGGCGATCACGCTGGCGCCCGCCTGAATCAGCTTGTCTATAATTACCAGCACCGGAGCCTCCCTCATATCGTCTGTCCGGGGCTTGAATGACAATCCCCAGATGGCAATACGTTTACCGGCAATATTACCTTCAAAATGATCCATCACCTTGTTGAAGAGCACCTCCTTCTGCCTTTGGTTAACATTTTCAACAGCTTTAAGTATTTCAAGCGAATAGTTGCTTTCGTCGGCTGTCCTTATGAGAGCCTTGACATCCTTGGGAAAACATGATCCCCCATAGCCGGCTCCGGCATAAATGAACTTGCTCCCAATACGGCTGTCACTTCCTATACCTCGGCGGACGGAGTTAATGTCGGCGCCGACAAGCTCGCACAGGTTTGCGATATCATTCATGAAGCTTATTCGGGTTGCAAGCATGGAATTGGCTGCATATTTTGTAAGCTCAGCCGACGGTATATCCATGAAGATTATGGGATGGTTATTCAGCACAAAAGGCTTGTATAGCCTCCGCATCATCTTTTCTGCATCTTCAGAATCAGTTCCGACTATAATCCTCTCCGGCTTGAGAAAGTCACCTATGGCGCTTCCCTCTTTAAGGAATTCAGGGTTTGAGGCCACATCAAACGGGATTTCAACCCCCCGTTCACGTTGTTCTTCAATAACAGCACTCCTTACTTTGGCAGATGTTCCAATTGGCACTGTGCTCTTTGTCACCACAACCATATAATGGTTCATATTCCTGCCTATCTCCCTTGCTACTTCAATCACATACCTCAGGTCGGCGCTGCCGTCCTCATCAGGAGGCGTGCCAACTGCAATAAATACTGCATCGGCCTCCTCAAGATTATCTTTCAGACTTGTAGAAAACTTCAGGCGCCCCTTTTCGAGATTACTTGCCACCATGTCTTCAAGGCCGGGTTCATATATTGTCATGATCCCTTCCTTAAGCTTATCTATTTTCTGTTTGTCAACATCAACACAAACTACATCTACGCCAGTTTCGGCAAAACAGGTCCCGGATACCAAACCAACATACCCGGTACCGACCATGATTATCTTCATTAGTTTTTATTTATTTACTTAATATACTGATCACTCAGATCGAGGATCTCTATCTTCCTGAAATGGGTCGAATGGCTTTCTGCCTGGAGCGCTATATATCCCTTCTTAAGGGGTTCACCTGTTTCTGAAAGCTGAGGGTTATGATAGGTAAAAACCGTATCCTGCTCAACTATATGATGTATCAGTGAGTCTCCGTAAACATGAAGCTCAACGGTCACCCACCTGTCGCCATGATAAGTATCGGATGTTGAAGTGATGCAATGCTCGGTTCGCAGTCGGCCATCTATCATGATCTGTGTTCCCGGAGTGCAGACATTCATGTTGGTCCTTTCATTCTCACCGTCGCCACCCAGCAGTTGTGCTTCGACCGATGTCGGGAAATCCTGGTTAAGCTCCATGCTTTCAGCACTCTGGGAGTGAAACATAATGCCGTTGTTCCTGTAGGCCCAGCCAGGTCCGCCTTCAACCTGCTCACCGACAAAGCGGTATTCCACCCTCAGTTTATAATGAGAAAAAGGTTCATTAAAGAAAATATGTCCGAACTCACCGTTGAAATAATCCCACTCATCATAAGATGCTACAAGCAGCCCGTCTTCGACCCTGAAGGTATTCCTGAAATTATCGTTAAGCTCATATCCGGAAAACTTGATGTCCCAGCCATCCAGGTTCTGGCCATTGAAAAGTGGTCTCCATTCCGGTTCCTTTTCCACTGCGCAGGATGATAACAAGATACAAGCCGTAAGCAGTGCTGATAAATAAATGATTTTTTTGGTTCTCATACTTATCTGTTATTAGTACATTTAATTTAAACAACCATTTCTGACGAGATGGCTAAATTAGCAATTTTCACAAGCAAACAGAAAAAATCCCCGGCAAAATATTTTTTCGGTTATGTTGGTAGTTTTCAACAATTTTTGATTACTTTTGCATCTCTTGTAACATATCCATAAATAATGTCTAACTCATTAATTATTAAATTTTTGCTCTAAAATCATGACTGAAAAAGAAAAAGAGAAGTTTCCAGAAGATGAGTTGAAAAACACTGATGAAACCACCGGGAATACTCCGGAAAAAGAATCTTCAAAAGAAGAAGCACCTGCTGATAAGGAAGAAATGGCCAAACCTGAAGAGCCTTTAGCAGAAACTGAAAAAGAAACCACCGGCACGGACGAAAAACCGGCCGAAAAAGACCCTGAAAAGGAAGTCGCCGGCTCCGGGAATGAACCGGTCGAAGAAGAACCTGAAACTAAGGCAGAAGAAGACCAGCCCAATCTGACTGAAACAGCCGGGACCCAACCTGAAACTGAAAAATCCGAACCTCCTGTACCCGGAATTATCGAAGAACCAGAGGAAGGCACAATAGAAGCAAAACCGGGCGAAGTTGCTACCATTGTCGACACCATGGCTGAAGAACCTGCAGAAGAGGAAGAAATCAAAGCCGATGATGAAGAATTTGACTGGGACAGCTTCGAAGAGGATACCGACAGCTACTCGAAAGCCGACAGGACGAAGTTTGAAGAGATGTATGATAAGACCCTTTCCACCATTAATGTTAACGAGGTGGTTGACGGGACCGTGATCTCAATGAACAAGCGCGAAGTTGTCATTAATATCGGCTACAAGTCAGAAGCCGTTATAAGTCTGAGTGAATTCCGCTATAATCCTGAGCTTAAGCCCGGAGATACCGTAGAGGTTTACGTTGAGAGCCAGGAGGACAAGAAAGGTCAGCTTGTGCTTTCGCACAAAAAAGCCCGCGCACTGAGGTCATGGGACAGGGTCAATGCAGCCCTTGAAAATGATGAGATAATAAAAGGGTATATCAAGTGCCGCACAAAAGGCGGTATGATAGTCGACGTTTTCGGCATCGAGTCATTCCTGCCGGGTTCACAGATCGATGTCAAGCCCATCAGGGATTATGACGCATACGTCGGAAAGACCATGGAATTCAAGGTTGTTAAGATCAACCATGAGTTCAAGAACGTTGTTGTATCACATAAGGCTCTAATAGAAGAAGAGCTGGAACAGCAGAAAAAAGAGATTATCGCCAAGCTGGAAAAAGGACAGGTGCTTGAAGGAACAGTCAAGAATATTACATCCTATGGCGTATTTATAGACCTTGGCGGAGTGGACGGACTGATACACATAACCGACCTCTCATGGGGCAGGGTTAACCATCCTGAAGAGATCGTGGAACTTGACCAGAAACTCAATGTGGTGATACTTGATTTCGACGATGCAAAGAAAAGGATAGCTCTCGGAATGAAGCAGCTTACCCCGCATCCATGGGATTCGCTCGATCCCGACCTGAAGGTTGGCGACAAGGTTAAAGGCAAGGTGGTAGTCATGGCCGACTACGGTGCATTCGTTGAGATCGCCCCGGGCGTAGAGGGCCTGATACACGTTTCTGAAATGTCATGGTCACAGCATCTGCGCAGCGCCCAGGAGTTCCTCAAAGTGGGCGACCAGGTTGAGGCCTACATCCTCACCCTTGACCGTGAAGAGAGAAAGATGTCACTGGGCATCAAGCAGCTCAAGCCTGATCCGTGGGAAGACGTTGAGGAGAAATACCCTGTTGGTTCCAAAAACAAGGCAAAAGTGAGGAACTTCACTAATTTTGGTGTATTTGTCGAGATAGAAGAGGGTGTTGACGGGTTAATACACATATCTGACCTGTCATGGACCAAGAAGGTTAAGCATCCTGCTGAATTCACAACAATTGGCGAAGAGATAGAGATCGTTGTTCTGGAGATTGACAAACAGAACCGCCGCCTGAGTCTTGGTCACAAACAGCTTGAGGAAAATCCGTGGGATGTATTTGAAACTGTTTTCAGTGTAGACTCCATTCATGAAGGCACCATAACAGATGTCTTTGATAAGGGCGCCCTCGTTTCGCTGCAGTACGGCGTTGAAGGCTTTGTATCAAGCAAGCACCTTGTAAAGGAGGATGGTACTACTGCAAAGGTGGACGAAAAGCTTCCCTTCAAGGTGATTGAATTTTCAAAGGCCGCAAAACGGATTATTCTTTCACATACAAGAGTAAATGATGAGACTGCCGGCCAAAAAGAAAAGGAACCCATTAAAGCGAGGCAGGCACCAAGCGCGCAGAAGACAATGCGCAAGCTCAAGACCAATCTTGAAAGAACAACCTTTGGTGATATCTCTGAACTTGCATCTCTGAAAGAGGAGATGGAGGAAGGTTCAAAAGCTGCGGGCAGGAAACAGAAGGCTGAAGCAAAAGCTGAAGAAGCAAAAGCTGAAGAAGCAAAAGCTGAAGAAGCAAAAGAGGTGAAAACAGCCGGTGAAAAGGATAAAGAAAAGACTGAGGCTAAGGAAAAGCCGGCAGCGAAAGAGAAAGCCGAAGCAGCTGAAAAACCTGAAATGGTGAAAGATAAAGCTGATGATAAAGGTGATACCGGAACTGAAAAGAAGGATGAGGTAGAAAAAAAGCCGGAGGCAAAGGCAAAAACGGAGACCAAAGGAAAGAGTGAGAAGGAAAAGAAAGATGATGCCGGGGAGAAAGCTGAGGCAGAAGAGAAAGCTGAGGCAGAAGAGAAACCCAAATCAGTGAAGAAGTCCGCTACCGCCAAAAAACCGGCCGCCAGTAAGGATAAAGGAGAGGAGAAGTCCGGAAGCGAGAAAAAATAACCTGGTTAGGATAACCAATAAATTAATCTTTGCTTACAATTTGTTGGCTGGTTTATTGCCATACATGGGAATAATTCATTATTTTAGCCAAAAGAATAGGTTATTTTAAAATTTCTTTTGTTTGAAACACTCACAACTGAATTATAATTATTATTTTAGCTGATGAGTGTTTCATAGTTTATTTCACTAAAACCTTTGAGGATGGAATTCAATATTGAAAAGCTTGAAAATTACACAAAGATACAGGTGCTGGAAGAAAAGCTGGATACGCACGTTGCACCTGCTCTCAAGTCAGAGCTAGTGCTGATTTCCGGAAAAGGCGAAAAAAATGTCGTTATGGATCTGGGCAATTGTAAATACTGCGACTCATCCGGGTTGAGCGCCATACTTGTTGCCAACCGGCTTTGCAAGAATGCCGGCGGCATCTTTGTGCTTACAGGGCTGAATGATGCTGTTGAAAGGCTTATAACTATTTCGCAGCTTGATACGGTGCTTAACATTACCCCGTCGGTTGAAGATGCAGCCAAATTCATCGAGACCGAAAATGCCTGAAATTAAATCCTTTTACAGGGTATTATAGTGTCGTTTTCATTCACAATACTGGGAAGCAGTTCGGCTGTGCCCACCTCAGAAAGATTTCCTTCCGCTCATGTTGTAAATATACATGAGCGGTTTTTCTTATTGGACTGCGGTGAAGGAACCCAGATACAGCTCAGGAGGAACAGTATCAGTTTTAGCAGGATAAACCATATTCTCATATCTCATGTTCATGGAGACCATACCTTCGGACTATTCGGACTAATCAGCACAATGAGTCTCCTGGGAAGAAATACCGACCTCCATATTTATGCACACCCAGTGCTGGAGCAGGTCCTGAATGACCACAGTAAATACTACTATGAACATCCGTTGCCATTCAACCTGGTGTTTCATCCGGTTGGCTCATCCAGAAGCAGGCTGATCTTTGAAGACGACAAGCTTGAGGTCCATACTATTCCCATGAAACACAGGGTGCCCACATGCGGGTTCCTCTTCAGGGAAAAAGCTCCGCTGCTGAACATCAGGAAAGAGATGGTCAAATTCCATGACATCCCCGTAAGGGAAATCATGAATATAAAACAGGGAGAGGACTTTGTTGCTGCCGACGGGAACGTAATTCCCAACAGGGTACTGACCCTTCCCCCCGTAAAACCAAGGTCACTGGCCTATTGTACCGACACAAAATACACAGAATCAATACTTCCCCATATAAAGGGAGTCGACATCCTCTACCATGAAGCCACCTACCTCCATAATATGCTTGAACGTGCCAGGGAAACCGGTCATACAACTGCAAGGCAGGCAGGTATTATTGCTGCAAAAGCCGGAGCAGCCAAGCTCATAATAGGACACTTTTCTGCCAGGTATAAAACCGTTGATGCACTGGTAGAAGAGGCGAGCGAGGAGTTTCCCGGAACCCTCCCGGCGAATGAAGGTGACTGCCACCTTGTCGAACAGGTCAGAATGGCCCGGCAGGGATAACCGGATAAAGCTGTTATTACCGGCACTATGGTCTTCAGTATATCATCTCATCCAATACCTTCCAGCTTATATTTCCTTCGTTATCAATATCATACCTCAGGAGCATGGCTCCGGCCAGGTGTCCGTCCTCAAAGTAGGCAAAAACCCACCTTTTGTTGAGGATATGAATGCCGTCCATAAAGTAGAACCCCATTGTGCCGCCAAGTACAGAAGCTGAACCGATAATTTCCTGACCGGCAGCAAGGTCTTCCCTGAGCTCGCGGAGCGGATCTGAGAGGCCCATTTTTTGCAGATCTTCAATCTGCCTGCCGTCAATAAATGGAGGTGTGGCTCCGGTTACCCTGCATTCCTGCAGAAGCAGGGAAATGCTGTCATTACGGTTTATACTTTTTTCAACAAGCAGGCGCGAGGCGTCAAGCTGTTCCTCAAGTCCGGCAACACGCCAGGCTCTAGACTGTGAAAACACCAGCATAACCAGAAGTATCCCGATAACAGCCGATTGTAATGCAATAACTACATATGCTTTTCTTTCCGACATTACTTGGTGTATTAATTTATACTCGCAAAAATAGGAACTTAATAATTAATACTAAATGGCACCCCTTACTCAACATGCCTGTTCCAGATGTAACTCAACCGTACACTGCATGTACGTTTTCGAACATAACCAACAAGCATGTCCCATCACCAATATTAATTACTGTCTGAGTGTTAATTTACTATGCATAATGGCAAGCTTCTTGCAGTAATTTACACTTCAGCCTGATGACGCTGATAGCCCATAAGCCCGGAGAATTGTTAACCAAAAATTTTAAAAAATGCGACACTTAGTTTTTGTGAAAAGGGCCATGTGGTCATTTTTGTTTCTTTTGCTGATAGCCGGTTGTGATGACGGTGAACAGGCTCTCCCGCCCCCTTCGGCTGAATTTGAGGCCTCTGAACGGAATATCCATATCTGGGATGTGGTTAAGTTCAATATGATCCCGGGAGATAACGAAGTTGATGCAGAATGGCGCTTTGAAGGAGGTACACCAGATCATTCTGATGTAACTGAGCCGGAAGTACTATACAAAATTCCCGGCGAATACGGCGTGAAACTAACGGTAAGGAATGAAGCGGGCGAAACCACAATAGAACAGCAAAGATATATTGTGGTGAATGAATACGATAATCAGTACGGTGTACTGACCGACCCCAGGGATGAACAGACATACAAGGTGACTGTGATTGCCGGACAGTACATAATGGCCCAAAATCTGAATTTTGATGACGGAAAAGCTGTTCACTATGATAATGACCCTGACCACGGTGAAGTTTACGGGCGGCTATATACATGGGAAATGGCAGTGGATGCATGTCCCCCGGACTGGAGGCTGCCAACCAGGAGCGAATATGCGATGATAAGGGAATATCTTGGCGGGGAATATACTGCGGGAGGGAAGATGAAACTCCCGGGAACAGATCACTGGGAAGAACCGAATGAATGGGCCACCAACAGCTCCGGATTCTCTGCACCCGGATCGGGCGGGTATATGCCCGGCCACCTGGAATTTTACAGCCTCGGAGAAAGTGCAACTTACTGGACCAAGACAGAAACAATATACGGAAATGCATGGTCAATGGCCCTGATGACAAAAAACGGCCGGATGGCTATCCAGAATACAACAGACAAGAGTCAGTGGTTTTCAGTAAGGTGCATAAAAGATTGATATACCTGAAGTCCCGTTCCCGCTCAGATACAGTTAAATCTTATTTTTGTAAGTTTACAGCCCGGCACTGATATTCCGGGCTGTAAATCATTTATAGTGGCGAAGTATATTAGGACTATTATTATCCTGATCATTATGACCTTTCTGCAAGCTCCGCAAGAAACATATGCGGGGAACAGTGCAAAAAGGCATATTGGTTTTGGAGGCGGGTGGCAAGCAGGGGGACTGAGGGACAGAGGTATATCCCCTCTATACTACAGCGGTCATTACGGGCTGGCTCAGGCAGGGTATTATTATATCAGCGACAGCACACTGGCAGGCATAAGCACAAATTTTTCATGGGGCAGGATCATACCAGCGATATATCCGGGACCTGATGGCTCAGAGATAATAAGTATCAGGGGCAGTCTCGATTTTCAGCTTCTAAGGTATGCAGGAACCCTTACCGGGGAAAAAATCAGGCTGCATGCAGGCGGTACAATGACCTCAAATATAGGTTTCTATGAGCACAACAACCTCATGAACAGCGCCAAAAAGAATTACAGCTTCAGCACACTTAATGTTACCGGATCAATATCAGACGCCATAAATATAATGGGAAGGGACTTCATGGTCTCATTCACCGCAAGCATACCGGTAATATCTTTTATTGTGCGACCCTCCCAGTCCTACATAAAGCCGGAGGGATTCCTGGATCACAACACGGGTAATATCAGAAGTTTTTTCAGTAGCATTGAAATCGCTTCCCTTAACCGGTTTGCCGGTGCCGTGACAGAAACAGCAATTGAACGTACACTGTCCAGCGGTAATAAAATCCAGTTGGGCTACAAATGGCAATACTTCAGCCACATGAACGAAAATCGCCTGGAATCGGCAATGCACGGAATATCCATCAAAACATTTTTTAGTTTATAGGAAATATGCACAAGTTAATCTTTATATCACTGTTTATTGCCACGATCGTTTTATCCTGCGAAAAGCTGCTGATAGAAAGTGATTGCGAGGACACCCCGGTAAACAACTTTGAGCTTATGTGGGAAATAATAGACCGGAATTACTCCTTCTTTGAATACAAAAATATAAATTGGGATTCTATTTACGACAGTTACCGGCCCCGTATCAGCAATGAACTTTCAGACAGTGAGCTTTTTCAAGTTTTATCCGGAATGCTCTTTGAACTGCGTGACGGCCACGTAAATCTCTATTCGGGTTTCGGCAACTCGAGAAATGTGGAATGGTATTCTTTATTCTCACCCAATTTCAACTCTGAACTTCTTGAACAATATTACCTTATTGACGATTATGAAACCTGGGGACCGTTTTACACCAAAGTGTTTGATTCCATAGGCTATGTTTATATAGGCTCTTTTTCAGAAAGAATAAATAACGCCGATATCGATGCTGTTATTGAAAGGCTCTATGATACAAGGGGAATAATTTTTGATGTAAGGAACAACAGCGGCGGATTTGGCAGTAGCGGTGAAATTATCACGGGAAGATTTGCCGACAAAAGAAGGCTTGTATCCTACACGCTCTACAAATCCGGTCCGGGACATAATGACTTCACCGCGCCCCAACCCAATTTTGTTGGCCCGCTGGGCGACAAGCAATATACCGGGAAGGTGGTTGTCCTTACAAACAGGAGGGTTTACAGTGCAACAAACGACTTCGTGCTTTATATGTCATCACTCCCTCATGTCACCATAATGGGTGACACAACTGGCGGTGGCGGAGGCACACCATATGATTATGAGTTATATAACGGATGGCGTTTCAGGATACCGAGGACTATGACGCTGGCATATAATGGTTTTAATGTGGAGAACGGCATCCCGCCCGACATCAACGTCCGTCTGTCTGCAAACGATTTAAGAGACGGTATTGACACAATAATTGAGGCTGCCCTTGAACACATTTCCGGAACAAATACCTCAAAGAACTGACATTCTGTATCATGCAGCGTATCATTAAGATAACTGACGACGGCTCACCCACCTTCTATGTACCCTATTTGAATGAGTATTACCACTCATTGTATGGCGCCCGGGATGAATCTGAACATGTATTTATTGAAAATGGGTTCAGAAAATCGGACAAGAAGGTTGTTTCAGTTTTTGAAGTTGGGCTCGGTACCGGACTGAATGCCTGGCTGACATGCCTGGAGGCAGAAAAAAGCGACAGAACGGTTGTTTATCACTCTGTGGAGTTGTTTCCGCTTGAAAGAGCCGAATGGAGTCAATTTGAAAAGCACCTGGGAGCAGATAAGCCGAATTCCTTTTTCAGAAAAATACATGAATGCAGTTGGGGAGCAGAGACAGCAATTTCTTCCCGGTTCAGAATTAAAAAAATAATATGTGACATAACCGGGTACGAAACTGCCAGTAAATACGATATTGTCTATTTTGATGCATTCGGCCCGGATGTGCAACCTGAAATGTGGACAGTTGAAATCTTTTCGAAAATATCATCTATGATGAGTGACGGAGGACTGCTTTCCACATACTCCTCAAAGGGAGAAGTGAGAAGAAATATGCAGGCGGGGGGACTCAGGGTCATACGTGTACCCGGTCCCCGCGGAAAAAGGCAAATCACATTGGCTTTCAAATCTTTTGAAGAACCAAACAAAACAAAATAAAGAGGAATAATTATACTTTTCTTATTTTTTTGCTTTACTTTCGTGGCTTTTAGGCTTTCAATATGATAATAATTAATAAAACCGCAAACAGATGAAATTCAAAATTCTAACAACACTTTTACTCTCACTGACAATTGTTTTTAATTCCTGCGGACAAGGCAGGACTGAAAGGTCAGACCTGAAAACGGAGGCAGACACCATAAGTTATGCAATTGGTATAACATTCGGACACAGTCTCATGACGAGCGGCCTGGAAGATATTAATCCTGAAGCTATAGCGCTTGCCATATCAGAAATGATAAATAATGAGAGCACTATGTTTAACCCGGAGGAAGCAAATATGTACCTTAATGAGTACTTCGCGAAGATGCAGTTTGGCGAAAACCTTGAAGAGGGAGAGAATTTCCTTGCTGAAAACATGCTGAGAGAGGGCGTGACAGTCACCGAATCAGGTATTCAGTATGAGGTTATTGAGATGGGTGAAGGTCCGCGTCCGTCGGCAGAAGATGAGGTGGTAGTGCATTACAGGGGAACACTTATTGACGGTACCGAGTTTGACAGCTCCTACTCAAGGAATGAGCCCGCACAATTCCAGCTTAACCGTGTTATTCCAGGATGGACAGAAGCACTGCAGCTGATGCCTGTCGGGTCAAAGTGGAGGATTTTCATACCCCAGGATCTGGCATATGGTGCCAATCCGAGGCAGGGTGGGATGATTGAACCCTACATGATGCTAATATTTGAGGTGGAACTTCTTGATATAGTCTCTGATTAAAAATGAATGTAGTTCTTGAAGGCAAAGTTCTGCAAATCCTTCCTGCGCAAAGCGGAACAGGCAAAAACGGCCCATGGGTAAAACAGGATTTCATTATTGAGACACCGGGCGATTTTGCAAGGAAAATATGTATCAGCGCCTGGGGGGACAGGGCTGAAGAAGCAGGTGCACTTCAGGCCGGCGATCAGGTTTCGGTAAACGTCAACATAGAATCAAGGGAGTTCAATGAACGGTGGTATACCGATGTAAAGGCATGGAAAATTGAAAAGGCTGTTTCGCCGGATACTCCGGTGCCGCCACCCGGGGAAGATGTGCCCCCTCCCTCTGACGAAGATCTTTTGCCATTCTGATAAAAGGTAACTACAAGCAATCCTGCACAGATAGCTCACGGGAAAAAACCGCGGCTCGAGCAAATAAACCCGTATCGCTAATAATAACAATGCAATGATTATCATCTCGTAAGCAATTTGGTCTGCAGATTCAAAAGAGGCTGCCCTTTTGAGACAGCCTCTTTTGAATTTATAATGAAGCAGAATTCTTTCTGCCCTACCCTACTTAGCTGCCAGAACCCTGGATGATCCCCAAAAGAACTGGTTTAGTGTTTTGTAGTTCTGTCTGGTGAAGGTAAGAACGTACTCGCCCTTGTTGTTGTAAACCAGGTAGGTTTCTGCAGGCTGAATGCCACTTCCCTGATGCTCAACATGCTTGTAAACGCTCAGTCCGTTCCGGTAAGCCTTCAGCTCCATGAAACTATGGCGGCCATTAGGCTTGTTGTTTTTTATAACAGGCATCCTGGAGTAGGTACGGCCGTCTCTCCTGAAAGAGACAATATCCTCGGCCTGGTATCTGCTCCTGGCTTCTTTACCAATTCCAACAAGACTGCTTGTAATACCGACCCTGACCCTGTCATAATAGGTTACCTCATCTGTGGTAAGAACGTAATCGGGTACTTCGGCTTTTACTGCTGATGTGGCACATGCAAGTGCAATAACGATTAAAATAGTTGCTTTTTTCATTTTTTGGTTCCTCCGTATTTTTGGTTTATAATAATTTACCCCAAGAGTAACCAAAGTCGTGCCAAACCTTATATGTGTCTGTTTTTATGCGCTTTAATAAAATACAGATAAAATATTCATGCTCAGAAGCAGCCAACAATACGATTTTGCTGTACGAATACGTACAGTAACCGGTCACAGGCGAACACGGCATAAAAAACAGCCGGTGATACCGGCTGCTCATGAAGTTATAATTATATTATGCCCTTTTTCATTTTACTCCCGCAAGGTCGATCAGGAAGGCGTATTCCATTGCAATCTCCCGGTATCGCCTGTATCGGCCCGCTGCGCCGCCATGCCCGGCTTCCATATTGGTATATAGCAACAGCGGGTTGTCGCAGGTTTTGTATTCTCTCAATTTAGCAACCCACTTGGCAGGTTCCCAGTACTGCACCTGTGAGTCGTGAAGACCTGTTGTAACGAGCATCGCCGGGTATCCCTGGCGGGTCACCTGGTCGTACGGGGAATACGACAGCATATAGTGATAGAACTCTTCAATGTTGGGGTTTCCCCATTCATCATATTCGGAAGTTGTTAGAGGTATGCTTTCATCCAGCATTGTGGTCACCACATCGACAAATGGTACGGCAGCAATGACCCCGCGGTAAAGATCGGGCCTCATATTTATTACGGCGCCAATAAGCAACCCCCCGGCACTTCCTCCCCGGGCAAAGAGCATTCTCTGATTGGTATAATTCTGGTCAATGAGATATTGAGCACAATCATTAAAATCGGTGAAGGTATTTTTCTTGTTCAGCAACTTGCCTTCCTCATACCAGTATCGGCCCATCTCCTGTCCTCCCCTGACATGTGCTATGGCATAAATAAACCCCCGGTCAAGCAGACTTAGCCTCACCGAACTGAAACGAGGGTCGGTACTTGATCCATATGACCCATAGGCATAAAGCAAAAGCGGATTTGAACCGTCCCTTTCAATGCCTTTTCGGTAAACCAGCGATACCGGTATTTTAGTCCCGTCACCGGCGGTGGCATACAATCTCCGGGCCTGGTAATTATCCGGGTCAAAATCACCTATAACCTCATCCTGCTTGAGGAGCACCCGTTCTCCCGTCTTCATGTTATAATCGAAAACCGAATTGGGAGTTGTCAGAGAGCTGTAGCTGTACCTGAGCATGTCGCTGTCAAAGTCAGGATTGACAGACACTGCAGCAGTATATACTTCTTCTGGAAATTCAAGGTAATGACCTGACATATCATCCCAGTTGTAAATATAAATCTGACGTAGCCCGTTCTTCCTCTCAGAAAGCACCAGGTGGTCATTGAAAATCTCAATTCCACTTAGCAATACATCATCCCTGTGGCCAACCAGCTCCTTCCAGTGTTCCTTGCCGGTTCGGCCCTCAGGGGTCTCCATAAGCCGGAAGTTCACTGCCTCCCAGTTAGTCACAATATAAAACCTGCCACCATGATGATCAACACTATAGCGCATATCACTCTCACGGGGATGGAATACCCTGAAATCAGAAAAAGGATCTCCTGCGCTGACATACCTGTACTCGGTCGAAAGAGTGCTTGATGACACTATCATAACATACTCTTTTGATTTTGTGGTAAATACTGCAACCCTGTAGGTCTCATCATCCTCGTGATACACAAGTCTGCGGCTGGCCGGATCATCACCAAGAGCGTGCCGGTACACATTCTCTGCTCGGAGTGTAATATTGTTCTGGGTAGTGTAGAAGAGTGTACGGCTGTCATTGCTCCAGGCAACATATCCGTTTGTTTCGGAGATCATATCGGATAATAGTTCACCGGTGACAAGATCCTTGAAGTGAAGGGCATATCTCCTCCTGCCCACAGTATCGATGCCAAATGCAAGTATCCTGTTATCGGGACTAACATTCAGGCCGGCGACCTGAAAAAAGCTGTGCCCCCCGGCCATATCATTTACATTTAACATTATCTCCTCGTCAGCATCCATGCTTCCCTTGCGCCTGCAATATACCGGGAACTCAAACCCCTCTTCGTAACGGGTGTAATAGTAGTAGCCGTTATCAAAATAGGGGACTGATTCATCGGTCTGCTTTATTCTTCCGATTATTTCATTGTACAAATTCTCCTGCAATTCTTCGGTGTGCCGGAGCATTTTAGTGGTATATTCGTTTTCCTCTTCCAGGTACCCGATCACCTCAGGATTCTCCCTTTCACGCAGCCAGTAGTAATTGTCAATACGCGTATGCCCGTGGGTGGTTATCTCATGGGGTATTTTTTCCGCAACCGGAGGACTTGGCACATGATCCTTGCAGGATCCTGATATCATAAAGAAAATGGTTAGCATAACTAAGGCTGATAATCGTTGTGGATAGGTTTGCATCGCTTTTATATTAAAATGAACCCTGGCTGATCAATACCGATTAATATGCAGTCTTTACCTTTTTTCAATTAAACTTTCATAATCTTCAACATTCCCATTGTCAAGGCATGTTTCAATTATCCTGCGTCCCAGATCAGACAGCCCGTTGACCTGGTACTGCGGAAGCTGCTCATGGAAAAATGCCTTAAGAATTTCAGCACCTTTGTCATAACCCTCAAAACCTACTGCTTCCTGTCTGTAAACCTTAAGAAAGCGTGATGGGATCTTCGACCCCTCTATTGTAAGGTAGTTAAGTTCAAAACCGAGCAGGGGGCACCGGGCGGACTGGTACTGTTCTGCCCTGAACTTGGCATTGCCCCTTCTTGTAAGGTACTCACGCATCAGCAGCTGCGGTTTGAACCCAACCTTCCAGACACCTATATACTGGTTGGGGGTCAAAACATACTGGGTAACGGTATTATTCACGATCTGGTCCAGAAGAAGGTTGGCATGCGTTACCTTAAGCCCTGTAGCAAAAGGCCAGTATGAGCCTACTCCCTCGCTGCCCATCTTGTCAGAATCAACTATACTTGGATTAGCATGCCCCCTTGGCGATACAAGCCTCCATAACCATGCAAGGGCCGGCGGCAAAATATGGAACAGCCCTATTATTCCATAGCTTGGGTTTTCTGCCGAGCACGGAGGAGTGCGCACACCAAAGCTCCTTACGTCAACTGAAACAGGTTTATTAACAACACCGGGGAATATCTGCCTGGGGACAACCACACGGGGATTGGGACATGGCTTACCGGGTTCGTCTTCGATATGGTTCCATATGAGTGCCGTTCCGCCGGGATTGGTGCGGATATTCAGAAACAGAAGCGGTTCCGTGGAGTTTATGGTAAGTTTCTCAATCTGAGGTTCGCATCCGTAACCCGTAATATTGTCCGTCCTTATAAACCAGCCGTGCTCAGCATCCATGATTCGCAATCTCATTCCGCCGGTTTCATATGATGGATGGACTATGCCCATATCATCGCATACAGGGTTGATCTTGCAAAACTGCGGGATTGCAGTTGCCCTTTTCTCGCCGGTGATGGTATTTTCACCTATCTCGACAGAGCCTTCAGGCTCACGGACGATCATCTGGAGCATTTCACTTTTTCCTCCCCCACTGGCACCCTCGTGCATGAATGTTGTTATATTGTCATAGGGACTTACGCTCTGGACCGCCGAACAGTGCGGGGCTGACCATCCCTCAAATTCTCCTATGCTGAGAAGTACGCCATAGATACCCTTTTTTGCGCTGGGTCCGGGATAAAGATTGTAGGAAAATATTTCATAAACTTCGTCTGTCCGGTTGTGCACCACAACCTGTTTTCCATCAAAATGTGTATGCCTGAAAGTGGGTGCTACATAAACTACAGATTTTACAGCTATTTCTTCTTTTACTTCAGCCGGATCGATTATTTTCTGAAGCAGTGACAGCCCCATACAGAAAAATGCAGCATTTGCCGGTGCAATGGCTATACCATAATAACTGAATTCGGAAGGGCCGATCTTGAATATGAAATATCCAAGTTGCTGTTCAATAAGCCAGTCAATCGTTTCCTGGCGCAACGGACTGAACTCACTGCCATACTTGTCACTGAACCTCTCCTTATCACTTGGTTTATCATCGGCAACCACCAGGGTGTCAGGATCCCTTCTTCTCATGTAGGTCTCTGTATAGTTCACAGAGATACCGTTGGCAACCCGGTGAACCATGGCTTCCACATGCTTACCCTTTCCTTTGATTTCATAGCTGACCTCAAAGCTGTTATTTTCCTTGCCTCCAACCGCTGCATCTGCAAGTTCTGCGGAACTTGTGAATAACTTACAATCAGGACATTTTGAGAGAAGGCCGGAAACCTCCTCGGGCAGACTGATATTATCTGGTAACATGATAGATTAAGAGGTTAAATAATCAAAAATTTAATTATGCATTCGATCAATAAACCACACCCATAAACCGCCGCAAAATTATAAATATACTTATAAAAACAATACTATATGAGGATAATAAATAATTCCCGGCACTCAGTTCAGGCCCTTCATGCTAAGCTGAATGCGTTTGCGGGCTTCATCCACCTCCAGTACCTTTACCCTCACACTCTGATGGAGCTTAACCACATCATTGGGATTTTTTACGAACCTGTCGGCCATCTGCGATATATGCACCAGTCCGTCCTGCTTTACACCAATATCGACAAAAGCTCCGAAATTAGTTATATTGGTGACTATTCCGGGAAGAACCAACCCCGGCTTCAGGTCGCCAATACCGAAAACATCGGGTGAGAACTCAAAAACCTCAATCTTGCTGCGGGGGTCCCTTCCGGGCTTGGCCAGCTCGGCCATTATATCATTAAGTGTAGGTAATCCCGTGGTTTCTGTTACATATTTATTCAAATCAAGTTTTTCCCGTATTTCCTTCTTCTTTATCAGGTCCTCAATGGCTGCGCCCATATCTCCGGCCATACGTTCGACAATATTATAGGACTCGGGGTGGACAGCCGAATTATCAAGCTGATTAGGTGCACCGGGAATACGGAGGAAACCTGCACACTGCTCAAATGCCTTTGCTCCCAGCCTTGGGACCCCTTTCAGATCTTCTCTTGATGCAAAGGGTCCGTTCTCTTTGCGGAATTCAACAATATTTCCGGCCAACTGGGGACCAAGTCCGGATACATATGTGAGCAAGTGCCTGCTTGCTGTATTGAGATTAACACCCACCAGGTTCACGCAACTCTCCACCACCTGGTCGAGTCCGGTCTTAAGCCTTCCCTGATCGACATCATGCTGATACTGGCCCACCCCTATGGACTTCGGATCTATCTTAACCAGTTCGGCGAGGGGATCAGAGAGCCTTCGTCCTATTGATACGGCTCCGCGCACGGTTACATCATAACCGGGGAACTCTTCTCTTGCAACCTGTGATGCCGAATAGACAGATGCCCCGCTCTCATTTACCATGAAGACACTGACATCCCTGTCAAATTTAACCTTCCTGATGAAGTTCTCGGTTTCACGCGATGCGGTGCCGTTACCGATGGATATTGCCTCAATTTTGTACTGGTTGACAAGCGAGGCTATCTTTTTTGCAGCCATCCGGCCCTCACTCTGAGGCGGGTGGGGGTAAATTGTCTCATTGTGCAGCAGGTTGCCCTGCTCATCAAGGCAAACAACCTTGCAACCGGTACGGTAACCAGGATCTATTGCCAGGATACGTTTTTGCCCCAATGGCGGTGCAAGCAAAAGCTGCCTCAGGTTTTCGGCAAAGACAGATATCGCTTCAGTATCGGCTTTCTCCTTCGAGAACGATCGGAATTCATTCTCAATTGAGGGCCCCAGCAACCTCCTGTAGCTGTCATTTACCGCTTCCTCAACCTGCCGGGAAGATTCTTTACTGCCCTTTACAAACAAACGGTGAAGAATCTCCAGTGCCTTCTCAACAGGAGGCTCGATTGAGAGTTTCAATACACCCTCCTCCTCGCCCCTTCTCAACGCAAGAATTCTGTGTGACGGGCAACGTGCGAGCCTCTCTTCAAAGCTGAAGTAGTCTCTGAACTTGGCACCTTCCTCCTCCATGTTCCTTACAATCCTGGAGGTTATGACTGCTTCCCTTTCAAAAAGTCCCCTTATGCGATTACGTGCATCCTGGTTTTCACTTACCCATTCGGCAACGATATCCCTCGCCCCCTGCAACGCATCGGGGACTTCGGGGACTTCGTCTGACAAAAACTTCAAAGCCCTTTCGTCCAGATCATTAAAACGTTGCTCCATCATAATCACAGCCAGAGGTTCCAGTCCGCGCTCCCTTGCGACCGAGGCCCTTGTCTTCCTCTTGGGCCTGTAAGGCAGGTAGATGTCTTCCAGCTCAGTAATACTCTGCGCACTGCCGATCTTCTGCTTCAATTCAGGAGTGAGATTGCCCTGGTCCTCAAGAGATTTAAGGATCGCATCCCTGCGCTTATCCATCTCGGCAAGCTTGCCTGCCTTATCCTTTATTTCGGCAATCATTACCTCATCAAGACTGCCCGTGAGCTCTTTCCTGTACCTGCTGATAAAGGGAACAGTTGAGCCCTCTGCCAGCAGCTTTATGGTGTTCTCAACCTGCGCCGGGTTAAGGTCCAGTTCATTCGCTATCCTGTGTACATGTAGTCTGTTCATCACACTACCGCTCCAACTTTTTTTAAAATCTCCAAAGTTAATCCTTTTTATCTGCCGATTTATATACCTTTGTTAAGAAACCATACTTAACCCTATGCGCACAATAACCAAATTCATACTGATCGCAATCGCCATTATGGGAATTGCATGGCTTATACCCGGAGTAGAGGTTGTCTCATTCACCACCGCATTATGGGTGGCTCTCCTGCTAGCCATCCTCAATCTGATAGTAAAACCGATCCTGATAGTTCTGACCATACCGGTAACCATATTAACTTTCGGGTTGTTCCTTCTCGTAATTAACGGACTGATAATATGGATGGCCGGAGCATGGGTGCGGGGCTTTTTTGTTGAAACTTTCTGGAAGGCAATACTGTTCAGCATTCTGTTGTCGGCTGCCACCTACCTGATAGAGCAACTGCTGGGACCTCCCCCGCCCAGCAGACGGGTATATCACGGGGAGACAAGAAGTTACCGGCGCGAGTGATTTCATCCTGAATAGATCCATTTTCAAGGTTCTGACACAATCCGGCGGAACTGGTAAGTCAACTGGTCATCTACCATTGCTCCGGGCCTTCAGGTTGAACTACATCGTAACGTACGCCCTTGTGTGGTTCTATATAAAATATACCCCTGTCACTGGTTGCCGATGAGCAGGTGCTCCTTCTCCTGCGCGGCAAGCACGGTAAGATGTGATATCCAGTACGCAAGGGTGCTTTCAGCCCCCTGGTTCCTGTTCACCCCCTGCCTTTCAAGTCCGTCACATCCACCACAGGTCTCATGATCATAAAGTGGTAGCCGGAGTGAATTTTCTCCAAGGAACCAGAGGTATGAAGCAAACATCTTCTCTATACAGGTGCGGTCCATAGTCACCTGGAAAGCCCTGTAGTACATCAGCACCATTGCCATAACGTCAATGGATTGCTGGTCGAATTCCGGAACTCTGCCCCCCTTCTCGTACCATCCCTGGTTGCCGACGGGTACCAGACATCCGTTCCTGAAAGTAACCGATTCCAAAAAAGTAGTTGATTCAATGGCAATATTAAGCATTTCATCCTCACCGGTTATCTCATAGGCTGAAAAGAGAGCAAGTGGAAGGATGGCATTATCATATGTCATTATCTTTTCAAACCATTGCCAGTCCCCGTCCCGGTTGTCTTTATATGCCTCCATGATAACCGATACCAGGCTCTTCATCTTTTTCACCATCGCCTCATCATCAGGAGTCGCTTTAAGGTAATAACATATCCCAATCACAGTGTTAGCTATACCTCTTAACGATTGCAGATTATCAAAATGAGGCACCGACCTGAAGAATATTTCCCTGCCTATCTGCTTGAAGGCATCATTGGGTGCAAATCTTATAAGATAGGCGAGCGCCCATACAGAACGGCCGAAAGAATCTTCCGAACCATGCTCATCCAGGAACTGCCGGCTGAAACTGAGAAAATTCCTGAAATTACCGTCCTCTCTCTGCATATAGTGGAGGAAACTGAGATAGACAGGCATCAGCTTGAGGGAATCCTCGTCCCTGTTCTGCCTCCAGGCAAGGATGGACATCAGGAGTGCCCGGGAGTTGTCGTCTACACAATATCCCTCCTTGAGGTTGGGGATGCCGTATTTGGCATGCTGCACTATACCGGTGTCGTCGGTAAGCCTTTTAACATGTGAAAGATCATATGAAGGCATAAGCGACAGGTCTATTGCCTGCTTTTCGGGCTTTGGCTCTTTTTCCCAGTTGTCACACACAAACTCGGCAAGGTACAGGTACTGCTTGCCAATTTTTGGCCACCTGAGTTTTTTGCCGTATTCTCTTGATTTTTCCCTTAGCGCGGAAAGTTTTTCGGGATCTGACAGCAGCTCATCAACTATTGAGGCAAGCTGCGCGGTATCCCTGAAATCGAACAGCCGCCCCCTTCCGTTCCCGAGAAGCTCCTGGGCATGCCAGTAGGGCGTGGAAACAACAGCACAACCTGAACCGACAGCATATGACAGCGTACCGCTGGTAATCTGTGCCTCATTGGGATAGGGCGTTATGTATACATCTGTGGCACTCAGGTATTCAAATAACCTGTCCTCGGCCACAAATTCATTGTTGAAGTATACATGCTTTTCAAGTCCTTTGGTCTTGACAATACGCCTGAGAAAATTACGGTACTCCTCGCCGGTATGCCGCAGCACCGATGGATGGGTTGCCCCAAGCACAATATACAGCACGTCGGGATGTTTTTCAACAATGGCAGGCAATGCGTTGATAACGGTCTCCACTCCCTTACTCCTCCCCAGGAGTCCGAATGTCAGCAGCACCTTTCTCTCCTCGAGCCCGAACCTCTCTTTCGCCTTTTTCCGCGAAAGCTTTTCAAATTCAGGAACACCATGTTCAATGACCTCAATCTTTTCGGCGGGTATGTGATATATCTCCCTGAGAAAGGTAAATGCGCGACGGCTCATTACCACTATGCGGGCTGCCTTCTTCCCGATCTCCTCGACGATGGACCGCTGTGTATAGGAAGGTTCCTTCAGCACTGTGTGGAAGGTAACGATCAGCGGGACCTCCAGCCTGTGAAGCAGGGGCAGGATGTAGACCCCGTCGTCGCCGCCGTAGATGCCGAATTCGTGTTCGAGTATGCACAGATCAGTTTCGCTGAAGTTGATATATCTTGCAGCATCGGCATAATCCCGCTGCCGGTTCTGCCGTATGGTAAACTTAACCTCGGGCGGATAATCAAACTCCTGGTTATCTTCGTTCAATGCCACGATCATCATGCTTTCGTGCGGATTCTTATGCCCGGTATTCGCCAGTATCGCCTTTACCATATTTTTTGTAAATGTGCCAATTCCGCACTTTCTTGGCGGGTAAGTACCTATAAATGCTATATTCATAAACCTGATTTTATTTTAAAGACAATTTGACCTGAATAATATACCTGCCAGATGATCCGGGTCCTGACCGTGCCCTGCACAATACCGCTGCACGTTCAGACCAGAAGACCCTACAAAACTTCAAACTCCGAAACAAGAAGGTCATCCTTCGAAGAAGAAGGACCTGCATATATCTCGTAGACCATCTGCTCGATCACCCACTCCCGGGCAACCGGATCGTACATGGCAAGTTCAGACGCCGGCAGCTCAAATTCCACCCGCCGGGTCTCTCCCGGCAAAAGCTCAATCCTTCTGAAGCCCCTGAGCAGTTTCACCGGCCTGTCGGCTGCCGAATTGCCAAACCCTATGTATAATTGTACAACTTCATCGCCGGTCCTTATCCCGGTATTGGTAACCTCAACCGATACTTCCAGGGATTCATCACAGGTTATCGCCGGTGTGAGGACTTCAAGGTTGCCGTAGCTGAAAGTTGTATAACTCAGTCCGTGACCAAAAGGATAGGCAGCCTCGTAGCCTTTTTTGTCAAAAAGGGTATACCCGTGATAATAACCATAGGTGATGCTGTCAACCCACCTGTCGAAAAAAGGAAGGTCATTCTCATTGACAGGTATGGTAAAGGGTAGTCTGGCTGCAGGATTCACGTCGCCAAAAAGTACTTCTGCCAGGGCATTGCCTCCCTCCATCCCCGCGTACCATGCAAACAGTATGGCGGGTATATCATTACGCCACTCTTCCATCATGATCGCACTGCCCCCGACATAAGTAACGACCGTTGCCGGATTGACCCCGGCAAGGGCGGCTATAAGAGCCCGGTCCTGCTGCTTAAGGCGCAGATCCGGCCTGTCGCCGCCTGCTGTGAATCTGCCTTCTGAAGATCCTGTATGATCAGGCGGCGGTCCATCTGTGCTGCCCATGAACTCTCCCTCATCCTCGTGAGTATAACCCGCAACGACGATCACCGCATCGGCTTCAGATGCAACCTGCCGGGCCTCCTCGGCATCATGGCCGTCATAAAGAACTGCCCTGACCCCGTTGGCTTCCGCATAAGAGCTGATACCCTGCCAGGGTGTGACAATATATGGGGTACGGACATGGCTGCTGCCCCTGTCGCCGGTATTCTCAACATCGGCAAGTGCACCGATAACGGCAACCGTTCGTATATCCCTGATGTCAAAAGGAAGCACTCCCTCGTTCTTTACAAGTACCATGCTCCTTCCTGCAACCTCCCTTGCCAGGCTGATATTCCTGTCGCTCGCTTTCAGGCTCTCATCGTAGGTCATGATATCATCCCTGAACGCATAAAGCAGTTTTGTACGTAAAACCCTAAGCACCATGGCATCAATCTGCTCCATGGTTACCTCACCCTTTTCAAGGGCAGGCTTTATTCTCCCTGGCGAATAGAATGTTCTGGCCGGCATCTCTACGTCCATCCCGGCATTGATGCCCATGACACCATCGCGCAAACCAAACACCCAGTCGCTCGAAACGAATCCCTCAAACCCCCACTCCTCCCGAAGTATCTCCGTGAGCAGGTATTCGCTGTGCCCGCAGTATTCTCCCCTGAAACGGTTGTATGCACTCATTATGGAAGCAATGTTGCCCTCCTGCACAACCTTTTTGAAATGCGGCAGGTAAACCTCCCGTAATGTGCGCTCATCCATGTGGACATCTACGTAGAACCTTGAGTTCTCGATGCTGTTTACGGCGAAATGCTTGGCACAGGCCATCACGTTGTGCCTCTGGGCGCCACTTACAAGCGCCAGGCCCATCTCCCCCAGCAGCCAGGGATCCTCGCCGTATGTCTCCTGCGCCCTTCCCCATGCCGGATGACGCAGCAGGTTAATGCACGGGGCGGCAAGATAGTTGGTGTTGTTGGCTCTAAGCTCCATGCCCATGACATCGCCAACCCTCCTTTCCATATCGGTGTCGAACGAGGCCCCCCTTGCCATTGCAACAGGGAAGCTGGTATTGCCGGTGCCCACAACGGCGCCGCGGGGACCGTCGGAAAGAACGAACGGGGGAATATTCAAACGCCTGTTCCGGCCGCTGAAGATGTGCGGGAACTGATCCTTCAAAAACCAGCTGCCCAAAAATCGCCGGTAGGTGATAAAAGGGCTTTCGCCGGAAAGCTGCCACAGCTTTTCATCGAGCGACATCTGCTCCAGCAGTTCACCGGCAAGAATGTCTATATCGGCTTCGCTCTGCACCTGGGGGAAAGCCTGCCTGTCAAACCTGAGATCGTGCTTACGGTACCAAAGTCCGGTCAAAACAATCCCGGAAACAAGAATGACCAGGGCAAGAAGGCTAAAACCAAAGATTTTAAGGATTTTAAAAAACAGCTTCATGATCAACGAAAGTTTAGATTTAAGGCGTTATATTATCTCTTCTGCAATTTATGAAAAAAAAAGATGTCAATTCAATTTTTTATTTTATAATTGTAAATCAAACACTTATCAACTATTTACATTATGAAACCCGCATCAACCTTCGGCAGACAAAATAACATGTACAAACCATGCGGGTTCCATGGATTGAAAAGCATAATATCCGAATTATGAATTTGTAACACATTGTTAAACAATTTGCTAACTATACTTTATACGAATGAA
>REEN01000034.1 GCA_007695015.1 Marinilabiliales bacterium | reverse complement strand
GGTTGCCTGTCTCGTCAAGGGCAATAGCCTGGTAATTAATACCATCTGCCACCTGAGTAAAGGAGCTGAAATGGCAAATAACTAAAAGGCTGAGGGTAAAGAAAATTGACTTCATAATAGATCAAGGGTTAATTATCAAAGGTCAAAATATTGACTTAAGCATTAAGTTGAAATTTTATTCTACTTTGGCTATAAATTGCAGAGGCCTTGTGATGACAATTTTCATGAAGGGTTTCATAAAAAGTTCTTCACGGAATAAAAATAAGATAAATTATAACACGAAGAAGTAATGTTGCCTGATATTTTGGCAAAAGAGCATAAACGGGCCATGAATGGCCCCTGGTTTTATGGAAGGGAGATAGGTGTAACCCTTCGTCTGACCGGGAAGAGCAAAGATTGTCAGGAAATGGCTATTTATTTCTATATGTTCAGCAGAGCGTTCATGGGATCAGATCCACCTGAAAGCATCATAAGGGGGTTCTCTATTATCTCTTTTAGGCGGACCAGGAAGCTGACCGAATCTCTGCCATCAATTATCCGGTGATCATATGAGAGAGCAATGTACATCATTGGCCTGATCTCCACCCGGCCGTCTATTGCAACCGGCCGTTCAACGATATTATGCATACCGAGGATGCCTGATTGGGGAGGGTTGAGTATGGGCGTTGACAGAAGCGACCCGAACACCCCGCCGTTGGTTATGGTGAATGTGCCCCCGGTCATGTCGTCGATAGAGATCCTGTTTTTCCTGGCCTTATCTGCCAGCCCAAGTATCTCCTTCTCTATCTCTGCCAGTGTCATGGTACCTGCATTCCTTATAACGGGCACCATCAGCCCCTTTTCCGCCTGCACTGCAATTCCTATGTCGTGGTAATTGGGCGTTACCATGTCCTCTCCGTCAATGTAGGAGTTGACAGTCGGATAGGCCTCAAGAGCAAGTGTGGCAGCCTTTACAAAAAAAGACATGAAGCCCAGCTTTACACCGTGTTTTTCGGTGAAGGCAGATTGATTTTTCTTCCTGATATCTATGATATGACTCATATCCACCTCGTTGAAGGTGGTGAGCATGGCGGTTTCATTTTTAACGGCAACCAGTCGCTCACTCAGTTTTCGCCTCAGCATTGACATCCTCTGCCTGCCGGTATCCCTGGCCGGCTTTTCATCACTTGCCGGACCCTCACCGGTTGCCGGCCTGTCGCCAACGTCCGTGAAAGTGATTTGAGCGGGGGACTTTTTGTTTTTCATCCCTGCCACCATTTGCACATCTTCTTTGGTTATCCTTGCAAGTCCCCCGATCACATCGTCAATTGTCAGACCTTCCTTCTCCATCAGCTTCCTGGCAAGAGGAGACAGTTTTAAATTGCCTGCCGTTTGGCTGCTGCGGCCTTTCCCTGCTGATTCGACGGTGGCATCATGTCCTGACTGTTTGCCGCCGTCATCCTTGCCGGAGGGATCACCATCGTCATCTTTTCCTGCCGGTTTGCCGCCGTCATCTTTCCCGGCGGGAACTCCCGCCGCAGCAGTCCCGTTTTCTTCTGCTTTTTCTTTTGCGGTCCCTGTTTTCTTTTTACCGCCTGATCCATTTGTACTGCCTTCTGTATCTATTGTGCAGGCTACCGAACCAACAGAAACAGCAGAACCGGTCTCTGCCCTGATGGTAATTACTCCACTCTCCTCGGCCAACAAGGGAAGCGTAGCCTTGTCTGATTCAACCTCTGCGATCTCCTGGTCCTTTTCGACATAATCGCCGTCGTTTACCAGCCATTTTGCTATTTCAACCTCGGCTACCGATTCGCCGGGAGATGGGATTTTTATTTCGATTATCATTTTCCTTGTCGGGTTTACTGTGGTTTTGCCATTTAAAATAACCTGTTCAATGCATATTCAATTACTTTGCCATCTCTTTGTTAAGTTCCCTGATGGCAAATCTGCCGCACCGCTGTCCGCAATATTTACGCCGGAGCTCGCAGTTACACTGCTGGAAGGTTTTGTCAAGTATCTTTTCCAGCCTCTTTTTATGAAGCTCAAGCAGTCCGCTGGCAGGTGATCCGCTTGCCGGACGTGATATAAGCAACAGGTTAACCTCCCTGAATACTCTTTGGAGGTATGACCAGGCTCCCATGTTCACGGGTTCATCCTGTGCCCAGACATAGCGTTCGGCCTTACCGTATTTTTTTATGATTTTCCGTATCTGTCCCAATGGCAGCGGATAGAGCTGTTCGATCCTCACGATTGCGGTATCGCTGGCGCCAAGCTCTTCCCGCCTTTTAACCAGGTCATAATAGAGTCTTCCGCTTGTAAACACCACCTGCCTTACATCTTCGGCGACTGCAAGGTCATCGTCAATAACCTCCCGGAATGACCCGGAAGCCAGCTCTTCGATTCCTGATATGCAGGCAGGATGTCTCAGCAGGCTTTTCGGGGTAAAAACTATAAGCGGAATTCTGAATGGGCGATGCATCTGCCGTCTCAGTAAATGGAATAAGTTCGCCGGGGTCGTGCAATTTACAATCTGCATGTTGTCATTTGCACATAACGCGAGGAACCTCTCGATACGGGCGCTGGAGTGTTCGGGCCCCTGACCCTCATAACCGTGAGGCAGGAACAGCGTAAGTCCGTTCATCAGTCCCCACTTCTCTTCAGCCGAGCTGATGTACTGGTCTATTATCACCTGTGCAACGTTATGAAAATCGCCGAACTGGGCCTCCCATATTGTCAGTCCCCGCGGCACCGCAAGGGAATACCCGTATTCAAACCCCATCACTCCGTATTCAGAGAGCAGGGAATTGTAAATATGGAACTTTGCCTGATCAGGCGACAGATGCTTAAGGGGGAAATACTTCTCGTCCGAATCCTCAAGAACATATGCTGCATGCCTGTGGGAAAAGGTGCCCCTCTCCGAGTCCTGTCCGCTCACCCTTACCGGGTGCCCTTCCAGTAGCAGGCTTCCGTATGCCAGCAACTCAGCCATAGCCCAGTCCAGCCTGTTATCACTTACCATCCTGCGGCGGTCTTCAAGCAGCTTCTTTATCTTGCTGAAAAACGATTTACCCTCAGGCAGGGTGTTAATCTTTTCTGCGATCTCAACCAGTTTTTTGCGGTCAAATCCGGTTTCGGGTGAAACAGAAAAATCTTCATTTCGTGAGTACCTGAAATTGCCCCAGTCCTCTTTCATGAACTGTGCAATTCTTACAAGGCTTCCCTCTTTTGATTTTTTCAGTTTTTCTTCCAGTATGTTGTTAAGATTCTTTTCAGCCTGTTTGATATCATCGGTAGTATATACACCCTGCTCGACCAGTTTTTTTCCGTAGATATCCCGGGCATTGGGATGTTTGCTGATCTTATTGTAAAGGAGCGGTTGCGTGAACCGGGGCTCATCGCCTTCGTTGTGGCCGAACCTGCGGTAGCCCAGTATGTCAATAAACACGTCAGAATGATATTTCTGGCGGTATTCCATTGCCAGTGTGATGGTATAGATAAGGGCTTCGACATCGTCGCCGTTTACATGAAAAACAGGTGACTTGGTCACTTTCGCAACATCTGTGCAGTAAGTGCTTGAGCGCGCATCCAGGTAATTTGTGGTGAATCCCACCTGGTTATTCAGCACCAGGTGGATGGTGCCCCCGGTTTTGTAACCGTTGAGCTGCGACATCTGGATCACCTCGTAGACAACCCCCTGACCCGCGATGGCAGAATCCCCGTGTATCAATATCGGAGCGAGCTTGCTGAAATCGCCGCCGTAATTGTGATCGATCTTTGCCCTGGCAATACCAAGGGTTACAGGGTCGACTGCCTCGAGGTGGGAGGGGTTGGGTACCAGGTTAAGTCTCACCTTTTTTCCATGGTCGGTCTTTATCGTACTGTTGTATCCAAGGTGATACTTTACATCGCCAAGCGCGATCTCGTCGTTGTATTGTTTCCCGTTGAATTCGTCAAATATGTCCTGGTAGGGTTTTCTCATTATGGTGGCCAGAACATTCAGCCTTCCCCGGTGCGCCATTCCGATAACATACTCTTCTATACCCATCCCGGCGCCCTTTTCTATGACGGCATCAAGTGCAGGTATTAGCGTTTCATTCCCTTCCAGGGAAAACCTTTTCTGCCCTACGAATTTTCTGTGGATGAACTGCTCAAATCCCACTGCATGCATCAGGTGGTGGTAGATATCCTTCTTTTCTCCGGCTGAAAAATCGGGGGTGTTCCTTACAGACTCCATTTTACCGGTAAGCCAGCTTATTATTTCAGGTACCCTGATGAACATGTATTCGGCGCCGACGGACTGGCAATAGGTCTGCTCCAGGTGGTCAACTATATCCTGCAGGGTTGCAGGCCCTATCCCTATTCTCGAACCTGCCTTGAAAACTGTGCCCAGATCTTCCGCCGAAAGGCCGAAATTCTCAATATCAAGGGTTGGCGTATACTGCCTCCTGGTGCGAACAGGATTGGTTTTTGTGAACAGGTGCCCCCTGAGCCTGTACCCTTCGATGAGCGATATGACCCTGAATTCCTTTTCGAAAGCGTCATCGCACGGGAGGGGGGGAGTTCCCTTCTGGCCTGCAAACTCAAAACCTTCGAAAAACTTTCTCCAGCTTTCATCTACATTCGAAGGGTCATTACGGTATTCTGAATAGAGTGATTCAATGTATGCAGCGTCTGCACTTCCAAGATAGGAATGTTTGTCCATTGTTTTCCAGGTTAGCTTTGATTTTCAGGTTCCTTTTCCTGTAAACCCGAAAATTTTGTTCTTTTTGATATATTCAGCGACAAAACCAGGTACCAGTTCCTCCCAGCCATCCGTGTCATTTTGAATCATCCCGAGCGTTCTTGAGGAGTCTGCCATCAGCCATTTCATCTCAGCCGATTTCACATCAATTATTTTTTTGTTCTCACACAGGTAGTGATAAAGATGCTTCAGGTCAGCCGGAAGCTCTATATCCTTTGAAGTAAACAGTTTTCCAGTGGATTTGTTGAGTGAAGGGTAAACATAGAGCTTCATGTTGCCGGTAAATAGTTTGCCGAAAGCCTCAAGTATGCCCCCTCTGAGGTCTGAGTAGTATTTTTTGTCCCATACTTTGATGAAAGTGGGTATACCGATAACCACCCTGAGCTTGCCGAGCCTGAATTTGGAAAAGTATGATACCAGCTTGTAATATTCCCTGAAGTTGGAGATCATCACGTTTTGGCCCAGGCCGTTGAGCAGATTTACTCTTTCGAGGAAGTCGGTCTCGTCAAAAACTCCTTCATGCATCAGGTTGTTGAGAGTTATCTCGCATATAGCCAGGGTGTTGTCTTTTCTGTAATCTTCATCCTTTCTGAAAATGCCGTTGCATTTTTGCAGCATGTCATAGCCCACGTTGGTAATTGGCCTGAAGCTTCCGCGGAAAGCAAGGAGGTTTTTCCTGTAGAGCATGTCTGCAGGTTGCTGTACTTCACCGTTACTGTCGAAGATGGTTGCACTGGTCATCTGGTTCTTTACAAGCTGCACTCCCAGGAGCCTGTTGTCAACATAGCTGAGGTCATGGCCGCCCATTCTCACCATGTTTATCTCTACCCGGTCAGAGTCCAGGTTATCCATAAGTGACTTCAGGAAGACATTGGGCCTGTCGGCGAAATGATAGCAGGCATAGATGAGGTTCACTCCCAGTGATCCCAGGGTGTACTGTTGCAGCAGCTTGTCATTCTCAAGAAGGCTGACGTGCAGTGATACCTCGCTGGGCTCTGAGTTTGGATGAAGCTGAAATTTTACCCCCAGCCATCCGTGGGCGTCATTATCTTTTGCATAGTTCAGCGTAACAACTGTGTCGGCGAACGCAAAAAAGCGGGTTCCCTTCCTGGCGCTGTTCTGCAGGGTATTGATGAGGTCCTTGTATTCGATCCCGAGCATCTTTGCCAGCCTGTTTTCAGAAACGTAGCGGCCGCTTTTGCCGCTGTTGTACAGATGATCGCTGAAGGTCCTGTCGTAGGCGGATATTGATTTGGCCACGGTACCCGAGGCTCCGCCTGCCTGGAAAAAGGCGCGTGCAACCTCCTGCCCCCCCCCGATCTCTGCTATTGTACCATAAATGGTGGGATCCAGGTTTAGGGACAGAGCCTTGTTTTTTATGCTTAATATCTGACGTTCCATACTGATTTACAAATTTAAACAAAGATATTAAAGCATTTTAAAAATTGTGGTAATTAAATTCCGGTTTGTTCAACAATAACAGGTTAGTTTATTATTTTTGCAGGCCCACTTTTGAGAAGGTTCAAGAACATACCGTTTTCACCTGCAAGATGGCCCTTTTTCTACGGATGGGTCATAATAGTTGCAGGTATAGCCGGGATACTGGTGAGTATTCCAGGGCAGACAATCGGTGTATCCGTATTTACCGATCACCTTTTGGGCGCACTTGACATCAGCAGGGTAAACCTGAGCACTGCCTATATGGTTGGGACCATTATCAGCGGGTTTTGCATTCCCTGGGCCGGCAGGCTCTATGACCGTTACGGGGTAAGACCCGTGGCTATGATGTCTGGTTTTTTGCTGGGAATGACCCTTTTGTATCTGTCAAATATTGCAGGTGTGGTAAACCTGGTTTCGGGGATATTTTCTGCTGGCGGACTTCCGGTAGTTGTTTTTATTCTTATGACCGCAGGCTTTTTTATGCTCCGCTTTCTCGGTCAGGGGGTACTGACAATGGTTTCGAGAAACATGGTCATGAAATGGTTTGAGAAGCGGCGCGGGTTTGCCAATGCAATCCTGGGTATAACCGTCTCATTCGGTTTCTCATATTCACCCAGGGCCCTGGACATGCTGATACAGAATTATACATGGCAGCAGGCATGGGAGATCACCGGTATCATAGCATGCGTTGGATTTGTTGTTTTTGCCTTTGTTTTTTTTCGTGACAACCCCGTAAAATACGGACTGGTTCCCGATGGAAAAGTGACTAAGACCGGAAAGGACAATGACCCCAATATTCCACTGCTGAAGGAGTATAACCTGAAAGAGGCTAAGGCAACATACTCCTTCTGGATATTCAATCTTTCCCTTGCCTTACAGGCGCTTTATGTTACGGCCTTTACCTTTCATGTTATCTCCATTTTCAATGTCAGCGGATACGACGACCGGGCTGCTATTACAATATTCCTGCCTGCATCTGTAATAGCTGTGTTATTTCACTTTTTCGGGAGCTGGCTTACAGATTACCTTAAGCTTAAGTATTTCCTCCTATTCCAGGTTTTAGGCATGCTGATAAGCATGACTGCACTGATCCTGCTTGATGTTTCGCCCTTTTACAGGTGGATGATGATATTCGGGAACGGGATCATGAACGGAATGTTCGGGGTATTGTCGGCCGTCACATGGCCCCGGTTTTTCGGGTTAAAGCACCTCGGGGCGATTTCAGGCTATGCCATGAGCTATATGGTTATTGGCAGTGCACTCGGACCTTTTATGTTCAGCCTTTCCTACAGGTATACCGGCAGCTATGATATGGCTACCGTTGTTTGCATTGCTGTTGCACTTACCCTTTTCATCCTTGGTTTCAAAGCAGATAACGTGAACAGGAAGAAATAGATACGGGTTTAAGGCGACGGGCACCAGTTACCCCCCCCCTTGGCATTTATATCATAAATCTTTTGCTTACTGCCGTTTTATGTTTTAATATTGTATAATAGCAAGACCAGTTTAAACTTTTTAAATACTATGAATTTATGTTTAAAGTACAGCTATCTGTGATCATTTTAATGGCTGCTCTATATACTGCAGCCGATTGCCAGCAGCAACCAACATTGTACCCCGGAGCAGTTAAGGCCACCCGGGGAGAGGAAACCGGATTTGCATCCGGGGAGCAGTATTCGGTAAGCGTCTATTACACAAAAGACAGCTACCAGGATGTAAGGAGTTATTATGTAAGTGAGATCGGCGAGCCCAGGATGGAAGAGGATGACGGAGACCGCGGAAAAAGCTCATTCTTTTCCTATCAGCGTCGCATGCCTGAGGATATCGGTGTAAGAATTTCCGGAAGACAAGGTAGGTCAAGGGTGCCTTCACGAATTTTTAACAGCTTGAACGGACTTGCAGTGCAGGGAGTGATACCTGAGTCACGGGTTAATGAGATCAGAGAAAAATACAGCTATCTTGAACGCTGTTATTTTGTGAGCGAAAAAGATGAAAGCGGAAAACTGGTAGCAGCCGATGAGCTGATTTACAAGAGATACGAGGAGAAGATTGGCGCCGGAGGAGTTGAGTCTGAAAGCAGCGAAGAGGTCATGGAGCGTGCGCAGCAGCTTATGGCGCAGGGTCGCATGCAGGAGGCCACGGAGCTCCTGAAAAAGATGCAGGAAGGCCAGCTGGCCGGTGCAGAGCTTGCCACGAGTCCCCGGGCAGCCGAGATGTGGGTGGAATGCCTGGAGGAACTTGCTGCCAGTGCCTATGATGTTAGCATTACCATTTACCTCTGACTTTAACCTGGATTACATGGCAAAAGAAATCGAATGCGGGCCTTCAAATGCAATTTACGGACTTGGCCTGATAGGTGCGGCAGTTTTTTATATTGCCCAGGCTGCCTCTTTCTGGTCAGGAGTGCTCGGTTTTCTCAAAGCGCTTGTATGGCCTGCTTTCCTTGTATATGAGCTGTTAAAGTATATGGCAGGGGCGTAAACTGTCCGGGACTGGCACTGCCCCCTGCAATCAGTTGAACCGGCAGGTTGTTCTCTGCAATCAGTTGAACCGGTAGGCCGCCCTCTCCATTTCGCCCAGGTTCCTGAACCTTACAGGCGGATCAAGGTACTGTTCGAGGAACTTGTAGATACCGTACCTGATCTTCCGGCCCTCAGCATGATCCATCCTGTCGAACGAGTGTCCTCCCGGGATGTCTTCGAAGACCCGGTATTCAAATTTCTTGTCTTCAGCCTTCAGGGCATTGATCAGGTTCTGCACCTCCAGCACATGAACATCCTCATCGTTGGTATTGGTGTGGATAAGCAGGGGGGTTGCCAGCTTATCTGCGTGATATACAGGTGAACGGCGGCGGTATTCATCAATATTTTCATGTACCATCGCCCCGATGTGGTAGCCGGCCGAAAAGAAATCCTCGTAAGCCGGCCTTTTGTATCCCATCCTGGCCACCAGGTCGCTTACCGGCACCCCGGCAAATGCGCAGGCATACTCCCCGGGATGTTCGAAGATATTCATCAGGGCTATCATACCGCCATGGCTCCAGCCCACGATACCTACGCGGTTTTCATCAACCATACTGTAGTTCTCTATCATATATTCCCTGCTGATATTCACATCGGCATTCTCCAGTCCCCCATAATCGATCAGCTCATATGTCAGCCTCCCGTAGCCTGTGCTACCCCTGTATTCGGGAGCCACCACAATATACTGCTGCGCCATCAGCTCTCTTATGATATGTGTGTAGTAGGTGTTGAAGTCCCCGTGAACCCCTCCGTGAGGAAGCACTATCAATGGATATTTGTTTGAAGGATCCATCCCTTTCGGAATGAATACGTACGACCAGAACTTGACCGGGTTGACGCCTGCCAGTGTTGTTGCCCGGTCTGCATGTGCCGGCGGCGCCCCGGCAAGGAACACCTTGTCGATATGTGCAACATCTCCCACTCTTTTGAACCAGAGTACATCGTCAATTTTCTTCTCCAGGACATCAAGCCTGTGCCTCAGGTTATAGAAGTGTCCGTCCACACCCTCCATAATTTCATCTTTGATATTTTCCTGGGCATTCAGGGCACTGGCCAGAAGCAGGAAAAGCAAGCCGGCCATTATCTTTTTAAAGTGATTGATAGTTTCCATGGTATTGTATTGTTTGGTTAGACTTATTTACATCCTGAAACATTGGCCGGCGGGGGCCCGGTGGATTGAAAGTGCGTTCAGCATCATAAGCTCCGGACATCAGAAGTCCCTTTCATCAGAGATCCCGGTTCCCAGGGGGTAACTCCCCTTCTGTATAAAGCTCCTTCATAACGGTAATCTTAAGGGGATCATCCAGGAGTGAGACATCGGAAAACATCATTATCCCCGAGGCGGGCGGCCGCGATCCTTCAAGCATTACCTGCCTGAACTCTTCGGGTGTGACAATGCCGGGATTGTTATGCGCCTGCACGATGGGCCATATCTGCGGCTTTCCTGCAGTGCCGGCCCCGGTTGTACTGCCGAGCCAATCGACATATTCGCCAACCCATTCCGGCGGCCTTGCTTTCATTCTGTGGAACAGCATTGGCGAAAGGACGTCAACTCTTTCTGCCAGGGTCCGCACATCGATGCCCAGTATCCGGTATAGCGATGAATTGTGGTCAGAGGGGTACCAGGAACAGTAAAAGACACCGAGCAGAGTCCCGGGGCTGAGTTCCCTTATTATATCGCCCATATCGTCAACCCACATATTTATGATGCTGTTTCTCCATCTTCTCCATTCGGATTCGGCATTGGCAAGTATCCATCCGGCCTTTCCGGGGATGTCTTCGTGCGATAGCTTAATTCCCGAATATTCCTGGAACAGCCCGGTACAGTCATCGCAAAAACATGTTTCGGGTAGAATAGGGTCGGGGGTCTCGAACTGCGCGTGCCAGTGGAGGTAATCGAGGAAGATGCCGTCAACATCAAATTCGGTAAGTATATCCCTGAGCTGTGCCGCCCGGTGCTCCCTGAAGCCCTGATTGACCGGACAAACCCCCATGAACCAGTCCGCTGCCGGGGACTGCTCCCCATTTTCATCTATGGGCCATGCATCAGGATGGTTGTCAACATAGTTTCTGCCAAGAAGGGTAGGAAACTCAACAAAGACTTTGCACCCCTGGTTTCTGGCCGCTTCATAAAACTCCCTTTTGAGCGATATGCTTCTTACAAAGACTGCGTTCATGCCCAGTGAGTCAAATGAATAGCCGGCTTCAAGCAATGATCCAGGGTTGCCGTAAATTCCTTTTATAAAGGGTGATGTTTCGTTTTCTTCCCCGGAAGGGGAACAGGAAGTAAATGCAAGCAAGGCAAGGGCTGCAATTAACACATTGGTAGTTTTTTTAGTCATGAGCATTAAATTATGTGAGAACTGCAATATAACAATTAGGCAGGGGTAAAACAAAAAACCTCTGCGACTTTGACCATGAAAGAGATGCGACAGTCGTTGCAGAAGTGTGGTGGACTAAATCCTTTTTTGTTTGCTTGTTGAGATATGTTGTGACATGACTGGTATTTTTGGGCTATAATTACAGGATGCGGTGTATTGAAAACTCCGGGATAGCGGTGTACGGTAGCGGACAGATTATGGGCTGTAAAGTTCGTTATCGAACATTCCTCAATTAATCAAAGAACAATGGCAATATGCTATGAAATTGTAATATTTTTGCTATCAGTAATATGTGAGGCATGGCATGCATTATGCAGCAAAATGCCTGTAAAAAACCAGTTAATATGGTTCTGAATTATATTGTTATTGCCTGGAGGAACCTTTTAAAGAACAGGGTAGTTTCGGTTATTAATATTTTAGGGCTTACGCTCGGATTGGCATCGGCGGTACTTGCCATACTTTTTGCAAGGCATGAACTCACCTATGAGAGCAGTCACGAAAAAGCCGACCGTATAGCTAAGATCTACCTGGGTGGTTCGTTCGGGGTGGTTGAGTGGGCTCCCAACTCATTCGGTCCTGAAGGACCTGCGCTTGCCGGGATACTGCCTGAAGTTGAAAACCACAGCCTGTCACGGAATACAACCGGGATTGTACGGGTGGGCGACAACCTGTTTTCCGAGGATCATATTAAGGTCGCAGATTCGGCGTTATTCTCAATATTTACAATTCCTTTCAGGACGGGAATCCCTTCAACCGATCCGAACACCGTAGTGTTGTCTGTATCGACAGCCCGGAGGTATTTCGGAAATGATGACCCTGTCGGAAAGGTCATCAGAATCGAGTTTTACGGAGAGAGAAATGAATATACCGTTACCGGGGTTTATGAAGACCTTCCGTCAAATACCCACCTTAGGGCCGATATCATTGCACCCATAAGCCTGGCGGGAAGCTTCCCTCACTGGAACTTCGACCAATACAATTCCACAATATATAATACTTATCTTTTACTCGCGCCCGGCTCCGACATTACAGAGCTTAACAGGACAATAAGCGATAATTACGAGATACCTGTCCGGATTGACGACATTTACGCCTTCCTGATGCCCATCAGGGATATCCATTTCAGGGGTACTTTCGCAAACAACAGGGGTAAGTTCCTGGCGCTTTTGCTCGGGGGGTTGTTCGTGCTGATAACTTCATGCTTCAACTATATTAACCTTACAAATATCCTTTTTGCCACAAGGAATAAGGAGACTGGCATCAGGAAGGTAAACGGCGCACTGAGAAGAGATGTTTTCAGCCAGTTTATGGTTGACACCATGCTGTCAACACTTGCAGGATTCGGCCTTGCCGTCATCCTGCTTGAACTGTTGCTGCCATGGTTCAATTCACTCATGGATACCCATATAAAACTTGTGGCCGAACCCGGAGTGCTGCTCCTCGGGTTGATGCTTTTCGTGGTAACGGTACTGCTTGCCGGCCTCTATCCCGCCATAAGGTATTCAGCGGCAAAAACTTCTAACCTGCTCAAGGATATGGAGAACACCGTTTCGGGCCGGAGCTTGTCCAGAAAGATACTCACCACTTTCCAGTTCATTCTTGCCATAGTATTCATACAGATGATCATGGTGATTGAAAGACAGGGCCAACACCTCGACAAACAGGATGTAACAGGTTATGATTCTGAGAACGTCATAGTACTGCCCGGCAATAAGTGGGGGGACCTCAATGTTGTTAAAACTGAACTTCTGTCCAATCCGATGATCGAGGCTGTATCATGGGGGTCGGCCGTTCCCAGTCACGGTGTTTCACAGACAACAAACTGGAAGGATGAAGATAACAGGATCCCGGCAGGTATTTACAGCTATGAAAAGGACTTTCCTGAACTATACAATATAGCGATGAGGCAAGGCAGGTTTTTCGCCGATGAGTATACAGCCGACAGGGGGAACATGATTGTAATAAACAGGCAGACCGCTGAAATACTCGAATATGATGATCCCATAGGCGAAACAGTTATGCTTTGGGGGGAACAGTTTGTGATTATCGGCATGATTGACGAATATATGGCGCTTCCGCCAATATTTCCGGTGAATGCATCCCTGATCCGGCAAAGCGGCAACGATGATGTTCGCCTGTTTATCAGGATAAGGCCAGAGAACCGTGCAGAGACACATGCTTTCATTGCCGACCTGCTGAACGAAATTAACCCTGATTACCCCGTTGAGATAAAATACCATGATGAGTTTCTTTACGAGACCGAGGAGGCCAGGTCATTTGTGTCGGCAATGCTGCTGATGCAGGCGTTTTTCCTTCTCACCATAATAGCTTCGCTTATCGGGCTCTTCGGACTCTCCATGTTCATTGCACAGAGGAACAGGAAGGAGATAGGTATCAGGAAGGTGTTTGGTGCTACTGTTGGGTCGGTTATGCTTAAGATATCAAGAGAGCTTATAGTACAGGTGCTAATTGCGATATTTATTGCCACTCCACTGGCAATGATGATTTCGCAGGGATATCTGTCGGTTTTCAATTACCGGATTGAACCGGGCCTGGTCTTTTACCTCACGGGAGGAGCCATTGCATTTGTACTTGTCCTTGTTACCGTAAGCTGGCAGACATGGCTTGCCGCGAACAGGAACCCGGTTGATGTGCTCAGGTACGAATAATTCCGGTTGAAGTGCTCAAGCAGGAATAATACCGGTTGATGAAGGGCTGGATTTGATTTTTTTTATACTTTTATCAAAAAACTTTATGGAAGAAAATATTACCCCCGTTAAACCCGCAGAGAGGATAGCGTTGCTTGATATTCTTAGGGGACTGGCAATTTTCGGGATACTGATGGTGAACATGCAGATGTTCTATCAGCCTGCTACCTCTGTGATTGCTGGTTATGCCGGATCTGAAACGATAGCTGATAAGATTTCGACAGGTGTGATCAAATTTCTTTTCGAAGGGAAGTTCTATATACTTTTCTCACTGCTTTTCGGTTACGGCTTCTGGATGTTCATAAACAAGAAGACAGATGATGGCAACAGCATTCTGCCTGTTTTCAGGCGCAGGGTAGCTATCCTGCTTCTTTTGGGGATAATGCATGTTGTGCTGCTCTGGGCCGGTGACATACTTGTATGGTATGCGGTCTTTGGCTTCGTCCTGATCCTGTTCAGGAAGAAGAGTGACAGGAGCCTGATCAAATGGGCCTTCTGGCTTGCAATGGTACCCGTTGTAATGACTGCGTTGTCGGTCCTCATGGTCCGGCTCGGCATGGCTGACCCCCAGGCCGCTGCCGGGATTGAAGCCAGCATGCAGGAGAGGGAGGCATGGATGGCGGATTTCCTTGCACGGGCATCGGCAGTTTATTCGGAGGGAACATTAAGGGAGATCGTCACGATACGGCTTCAGGAATATATGAACCTGCTTCCCGGAGTTCTGTTTTTTTATCCGGTGGTTCTGGGCGTTTTCCTTGTCGGGGTATGGGCAGCAAGAAGCGGCATTATAAAGAATCCTGCTGAGCATGTTAGTTTTTTCAGGAAAGTTTTGTGGCGGGGACTGATTACAGGGGTTATCTTCAGCGCTCTTTACACCTGGTCATTTTTCAGGACCGGCGCTATGACAGTTCCTGGTATCTGGATGTTCATATCAATGACCTCGCATATAGTTGCCGGATTCTCACTTTCAGTTGCATACGTCAGCATTATTGTGCTCCTTTACATAAAGGGTCGGTTAGGTCTGCCGGCAAGACTGCTTGCCCCGGTCGGCCGGATGGCACTGACCAATTACCTGCTGCAATCAATTATCTGCACCACGTTGTTCCTTTCATATGGATTTGGATTATTCGGAAAGATATCGGCGTTTCAGGGATTATTGCTTACCATAGTGATATTCGGACTGCAGATCCCGTTCAGCCGTATCTGGCTGAAGCATTTTCATTTCGGGCCCTTTGAATGGTTGTGGCGCAGCCTTACATATATGAAGGTGCAGCCTTTTATCAGGAGGTGATGCAGATCACCTGTTCAAAGGTCAGTTGCTGGTAACTTATCTTCTATATTAGCGTATCAGAAATAATACTAATACTTATCATGAGAAGATTAAGTGTGCATAAGGTTCTTTTATTCTGCCCGATGATACTGTTTTTGATCACAACGGCAGTGGCGTCAGACATGCAGCTCAACTTCTTTTCCCTCACACGTGCCGACGGGCTTTCAAACAACTCGGTAACAGCCATAGTCCGTGATGAACAGGGATACATCTGGTTCGGGACACAAAGCGGACTTAACCGTTATAACGGTTACGAATTCAGGCAGTATTACCATGACCAGGGTGACAGCACCAGTCTTCCGGCCAACCGTATCACCGCTCTTGTTGCCGGCAATGATGGCAATCTGTGGGCAGGATGTCATTCAAGCGGACTTGCAAGGTATGACAGGAAAACCGACAGGTTCTTAAGGTACCGGTTTTCTGATTTCACTGATGAAGCACCAACAGACCATATTGTTGATATGGAATACGACCGGATGGGCCGGCTTTGGGTCGCGACGCATGGCGGACTGTTTTTATATGACTCCGGTAAAGACAGGTTCTTACAAATAAAGTCTTATGGGAGCGCAGGAATGGAATATGGTACGGAGATAAAAGTTGAGGGGCTGTTCACACTGACACATGAGATTACCTCACTTACAGCCGATGATCGGGGAAATATCTGGGTCGCCCATCCTGACTGGAGCCTGTCATATATCAATGCTGAAAACCGGATCAGCGGTTTTTACAATTACCTGAAAGAAGAGTTCGGGGAGATGCCAGAGTCCCTGATACAATTGGTTTATCACGACAAGCAACTCTACTTTGCCGGGGGGCACCGTGGTTTATATGCCTTTGACCCGGCAATTGGCGAGCTGTACACGCTTGTTGATCCTGAAATTCTCAGGTCACCCCTGTATGTGACCGGTCATAAAGAGACAGTGTGGGTCTCTTCGCTGGAAGGGCTTTTCAGATATGATACCGGAACAGGTAATTTTGCCTTCTACAGCCAGGAACCCACAAATCCAAAGTCAATAACAACCGGCACCCCGGGGGTGCTTTTTGTTGATGAAAGTGAAATTCTTTGGCTTGCGGCCGGGAACCTTGGTATCAACTACTCCCTGCTCAATATGCCTTTCATGAATCTTTACGAGCATGCTGAATTTGATGAATTCCTGTTTCATCCGAATGTCACTTCGATGCTGCATGACAGCCGGGGTAACTTCTGGGTAGCATTCCAGTCCGGCGTGGTCCAGGCATATTTCAACGGGTCACCCAACAGGGAGATCATACAGGTCGACCAGTTGGTGCCGGGTACGGGCATAGGCTATGTATTCGGATTATTTGAGGCATCTGACGGGACAATATTCATGACAAGCTGGAGAGGCGGTTTACAATTTTATGACCCGGAACTGAAAAAATTTGTCAATATTTATGATGCTCACTGGACATTCTATGAAAATTTCGGGGGGTTTGATGTAAGGGATGTTACTGAGGGGCCTGATGGAAGTCTTTATCTAGCTGTTTTTGGCAGTGGAGTGGTAAAATATGACAGGGAGACTAACCGGTTTCTCAGGTATGTTGCTGATCCTGAAAAGGAAGGAGCCCTTGCCAACTCTTATGTTTATGATTTGGAATTTGACCGTGACGACAATTTGTGGGTTTCAACTACCTGGGGCCTAAACAAATTACCTGCAGGAGATTCATTGTTTACCTGGTATCTGGCTTCACAGGAAACCGGCACACTCCTGGATAATTACATAAGAATGTCATTTGCCGACCGACATGGCAGGATGTGGTTTGTCACAAATGGCGGTCTTAATCTGTATGACCCTGTCAATGACAGCTTTGCAAATCTGCATGTTGATGAGCTGGGTTATACTACTTTGGTGATCAGCAGTGTTGAAGAGGATGAGCAGGGACATTTGTGGCTCTCCACATCGCATGGTATAATCAATGTCAGGATATATTATACAGAAGAATACAGTCCGGCAATAGAAGAGGTTTTTGTCTATGACATAAGCCACGGGTTGCTGTCGGATGACTTTTTTGGAGGATCATCGTCCGTTAACAGTGCCGGCCTTCTCTTTTTCGGTGGGAACAGGGGGATTGATTATTTCGATCCTGCCAGTATATCTCCGGTTGAAGATGAAGGAGATATCCGGATCGAGAGTATTCGGATATTTGACCGCCTGGTTTATCCCGGCAGTGATTACGGTCCGCCTCTAAACGAAAATGGTGAGATCCTGCTCTCGCACGCTGAAAATATGATAGGTATTCAATATGCCATGCTCAATTTTATTGACAGCCCCAAGAACAAGTACTTTTATATGCTTGAGCCTTTGCATGGCGACTGGATATATGCAGGTGCTGACCGGCATGCCACCTTTGCAAACCTGCCGCCGGGAAGTTATACATTCCGGGTGAGATCATGTCCGTCTGACAGGTTGTGTGACTCAAATGAGGCTGTCCTGGGTTTCTTTATAAAACCCCCTTTCTGGAAGACCTGGCCATTCTACGTTATTGCCGGCTCAGTGTTTCTGCTTTTTATATACCTTATTTACCTGACGAGGACCAGGAGGCTGCGCGAAACCAAGGCAGAACTGGAGAGGCTTGTAGAATTGAGGACACAGGAATTAGGCAGACAGGCTTCTAAGCTCCGGAAGGCCAATGAACAGCTTGGTGAACTGAACTCAATGAAAGATAAATTCTTTTCAATAATTGCCCATGACCTGAGAAGTCCCCTTTCTTCGATAGCCGGATTCAGCGAACTGCTGATCACCAGCTGGGACGGGTATGATGATGCCAAGCGGAAAAGTTTGATAGAAATTGTTAGTGAGGCGACCCGTAATACCATAATAATGCTTGATAACCTGCTGCAATGGGCAAATTCACAAACCGGAAGATTGAGTGTAAAAGCTGAAAAAGTGGTCCCGGCTGATGTGGTGAATGACATCCATGTACTGTACAGGAAAATCCTCGAAGAAAAGGATATCAGATTCTCAAACCGGGTTCCCGGTGACCTCCGGATAATTTCTGATCTGCAACTGTTAAGTGTCGTGTTCAGGAACCTCATCTCCAATGCCCATAAGTTTACTCCACCTGGGGGGAATGTCATTGTAAGCGCAACATTGAACGACGATGAAACAGTATGTTTTGATGTGACCGATACAGGAGGTGGATTTCCGGAGGATTTGCAGCAGAATATTTTCAGGATCGATAAGTCCTGGGTAATGCCCGGAACGGACGGCAAGAAGGGAGGCGGACTCGGACTAATCCTGTGTCATGAGTTTGTTACAAGGCTTGGTGGGAAGATATGGGTACGTGAAACTTCTGAAAAAGGGACCACTATAAGTTTTACCCTTCCTTAACTTTTGCCCTTACGGTCACCTTTCCTGGGCACAATTCCATAAGTGAAGTACCTTGCTGTTTTCAGATCAGCTTTCTTGCTGTTATAGGTATCTGGTTAAAATGGCATAAAACAACAAATATCGTAAGTATTATTTTGTTTTGCATTGATGTTTTGTAACTTGGAATGCTTTTTAGTAAGTTGCCATAACAAACAACGCCGGCCGTTGTTAGCGGTACCGGTTCAAACCTGTCAAAACAAATAATATGGATACATTAAAAAGAATAGCCGTTCTCACCTCGGGAGGGGACTCACCCGGCATGAATGCTGCCATCAGGGCAGTTGTAAAAACAGCGCTCTATCATGATATTGAGGTTTATGGTATCTACAGGGGATACCATGGCATGGTTAACGATCTTATCAGTCCCCTGAAAAGAGAAGATGTAAAATACATTCTGCCTCTCGGCGGAACAATTCTCAAAAGCGCAAGGAGTGAGGAGTTCCGTACCCCGGAGGGGAGGAAAAAGGCTTATGAGAACCTGAAAAAGCATAACATCGATGCCCTTGTAGTGATAGGAGGGGACGGAACCTTTACGGGGGCCAAAATTTTCATGAATGAGTTTGATTTTCCCGTTATCGGCCTGCCCGGGACAATAGACAACGATCTTTTCGGCACCGATTACACCATAGGTTACGACACCGCTGTCAACACGGTGGTCAGTGCCATCGACAAGCTGAGGGACACTGCCTATTCGCACGATATGGTATTCATTGTTGAGGTGATGGGGCGCGATGCGGGGTTCATTGCGTTGCGGAGCGGACTGGCAAGCGGGTCGGGAAAGATTCTGATACCAGAAACAAAAACGTGTACCGATGAGCTGAGCGAGAGATTGCGCAAAAGAATTGAGAGGGATGAGACCAGCGCCATCATTGTGGTTGCCGAAGGCGATGATTTTGGAGGCGCTTTCGAGGTCAAAAAGATCATCAATGAACGGTTCCCTGATCTAAGTACGCGTGTTACCATACTGGGACACATACAGAGGGGCGGATCACCGTCAGCCTTTGACCGGATACTGGCGAGCGGACTGGGATACCAGGCTGTAAAGGGGCTAATGGATGGTAAAAGTGGTGTGATGGTTGGATCGGTCAACCGGAAGATAGAATTTGTGCCTTTTGACAGGTCGATCAAGCACCACAACAAGATCAATGTCGAGTTGAAGAACATTGCCGAGATACTGGCATCCTGATCATGCTGCAGGGAACAGGGACTTGTTGCCCGGTGCCATCCCGGGCCGCCATCTATCCAATCAGCTCCGACAGCAGCTTGCGGGCCGGTTCCGCAGCGTTACGGTTGATTCACAGCAGTGCGCGCCAACTATCCGATCAGCTCCGACAGCAGCTTGCGGGCCTGCTCAACTGAAACCTGCTTCCTGACTGCATAGTCGGTTACCTGGTCGTCCATCACCCGGCCGATATTGAAATACCTGCTTTCAGGGTGCGCGAAGTAATACCCGCATACCGAGGCTGCCGGGTCCATCATATAGCTTTCCGTAAGTTTTATTCCAGTTTCTGCGGTCACATCCAGCAGTTTGAAAAGCCGCTCCTTTTCCGAATGTTCGGGGCACGCCGGATAGCCTGGTGCCGGCCTTATGCCTTTGTACCCTTCTTTAAGCAATTCGGCGGGTGTCAGGTCCTCCTCAGGCACATATCCCCAGAATTCCTTCCTTACCCGTTCATGCAGGTATTCGGCAAATGCTTCGGCAAGCCTGTCGGCCAGAATCTTCAGCATAATACTGCTGTAATCGTCACCGGCCTTCGTGAACCTGCTCACCCATTTATCAATGGCAAGTCCGGCAGTAACCGCAAAGAATCCTATATAATCGGTTATTCCGCTCTCCGCCGGAGCAATGAAATCGGCCAGGCAGAGGTTCGGCACCCCGGGATCCTTTTTCTCCTGGTTCCTGAGGAACAGGAACCGTTCAATCACTCTGTTTTCTGATGTGCCGTCATAAATTAATACATCATCACCCTCTGAGGCAGCCGGGAAAAAGCCGGCAATGCCCTTCAGTCCGAGCATCTTTTCAGATTCGATCTGCTCCAGCATGCGCCGGGCATCGTCGTACAGCTTACGCGCTTCGCTGCCCTTCGCCGGGTCATCGAGTATGCCCGGGTATCTGCCACGAATCTCCCAGGCGTGGAAGAAGAAGGTCCAGTCGATATAGGGGAACAACTCATTTACGGGAAGGTCGTCGATCAGGACCTGTTTTTCTGCCGGTTTTACTATTATATCCTGAGCTTGCTCATAATGTCGTGCTTGCTTATAATCCTGCGTTTTATCAAAATCCCTTGCCTGCTTATACTCCTGTGTGTCCTCATAGCCCGGGGTTCTCTCATACCTGAACCTGTTTTCCCTCGCCTGCTCCAGGCTGACAAACTCCCTGCCCGATCTGTATTTTTGCTGCTTTTCCCTCAGCCCCTCGTACCTCTCTTTTATTTGCTCAACATAGCCGGGCTTGTTCTCCGGGGAGAGCAGGGACGAAAGCACCCCGGTGCATTTGGATGCATCACGCACATGTATCACCGGGTGGTTGTAAACGGGTGCGATCTTCACCGCAGTATGCATCTCGCTGGTGGTCGCCCCCCCGATAAGCAGCGGTATATCAAGTCCGCGTAACCCCATCTGTTCAGCCACGTTCACCATCTCCAGCAGCGACGGCGTTATTAGTCCGCTCAACCCTATCACATCAGCCTCTTCGGCTGCGGCCCGGTCCAGGATTGTTTCAGTTGGAACCATGACACCCAGGTCGATCACCTCGTAATTGTTGCATCCAAGCACCACGCCTACAATGTTCTTGCCGATGTCATGCACATCGCCCTTTACCGTCGCCAGCAGAATCTTGCCGGCATTTTTGCGGGTGTCGCCTTCGGCCTTTTCAGCTTCAATGAACGGTTGCAGGTATGCAACAGCCTTTTTCATCACCCTGGCGCTCTTTACAACCTGGGGCAGAAACATCTTACCCTCGCCAAACAGGTCGCCCACCACGTTCATCCCCTCCATCAGCGGGCCCTCGATAATCTCAAGAGCCCTGTCAAATCCCGGACGGGCTTCCTCGACATCATCTTCAATAAATTCGTCCAGTCCGTTCACCAGCGCATGGATAATCCTTTCCCTTACCGGCTTTTCCCGCCAGGCGGCAATTTTTTTCTCCTGCTGCCCGTCATTGCCGCCCGATGTCTCTGCAAACGCAACCAGTCTCTGAGTCGCATCCTTCCTTCGGTTGAATATGGCATCTTCTACCAGTTCAAGCAGTGTAGCCGGTATCTCATCGTAAACCATAAGCGTTTGCGGGTTGACAATTCCCATATTGAGCCCCGCCTTTATGGCATGATACAAAAACGCTGCATGCATCGCTTCCCTCACGCGGCTATTTCCCCGAAAGGAAAAAGAGAGATTGGAAATCCCGCCGCTTACGCTCGCATGGGGGAGGTTCTGCCTGATCCACTCAATAGTTTCGATGAAATCGACCGCGTAGTTGTCATGCTCCTCCATCCCGGTGCAGATGGTGAGGATGTTGGGATCGAAAATAATGTCGCCGGCCGGAAATCCGGCCCTGCTTGTCAGTAATTCATATGCCCTGCGGCAGATCTCAATGCGGCGCTCAAAGGTGTCGGCCTGCCCCTTTTCGTCAAAGGCCATTACCACAACTGCGGCACCAATATCCCTGATGAAGGAGGCCTGCTGAAGGAAAACCTCCTCACCCTCCTTGAGGCTGATGGAGTTGACAATGCCCTTGCCCTGCAGGCACTTCAGTCCCGCCTCAAGGATGCTCCACCCCGATGAGTCGATCATGACCGGTACCCTTGCAATATCGGGTTCAGCGGCAAGCAGGTTCAGGTATCTTACCATCGCCTTTCCGGCGTCGAGCATGGCGTCATCCATGTTCACATCGATGATCTGGGCGCCGTTTTCAACCTGGTCGCGTGCCACGGCAAGAGCCTCATCATATCTCTCCTCCCTGATCAGCCTTGCAAACTTCCTTGAGCCTGATACGTTGGTGCGCTCGCCGATATTTATGAAGTTGCTGCCTTCAAACACCGGCAGCGGTTCAAGTCCGCTCAGCCTCAATGCCGGTTCTATGGCCGGCGGCACCCGTACCGGGGCCTTTGCAGCCAGCTTTGCAAAAAGCTCAATATGTTGCGGGGTGGTCCCGCAGCAACCGCCGATTATATTGACAAGCTTTTTATTGAGGAACTTTTCAATATGGAGCGCCATCTCTTCGGGCAGCTCGTCATACTCGCCAAGCTGGTTTGGCAGTCCCGCATTAGGATAAAGGCTGGTATAAAAACCGGTGCGGCTGCTCAGCTCCTCGATATGCGGACTGAGCTCCTTTGCACCCATGGCACAGTTCAGACCGATACTCAGCAGGGGAAAATGGGACACTGAATAGAGGAAGGCTTCGAGTGTCTGGCCCGACAGTGTACGGCCGCTTGCATCGGTAATGGTAAATGAGAGCATCACCGGGAGGGATTTTTGCTTATCGCGGAAAAGATCCTTTATGGCCATCAGTGCTGCCTTGGCATTCAGGGTGTCAAACACTGTCTCGACAAGCAGGATGTCTGTCCCTGCATCCATGAGGGCCTCCGCCTGTTCATAGTACACCTCCCCCAGGCCGTCGAAGGTAACGGCCCTGTACCCCGGGTCGTTCACGTCGGGCGACATGCTGGCGGTCTTGTTTGTCGGCCCGATGGCCCCTGCAACGAACCTGGGGCGTGAAGGGTCACTCTCTGTCCATGCACCGGCCGCTTCCTTAGCCAGTCTTACCGCGGCCGTGTTTATATCCCTTACCAGGTGAGACATCCCGTAATCGGCCATCGAGATGGCATTGGCATTGAATGTGTTTGTCTCTATGATATCTGCTCCCGCTTCCAGGAACTTGTCGTGTATCTCACCAATAATATCCGCCCTTGTTATGTTGAGAATGTCGTTATTGCCTGTCAGCGGCTGCGGGTGGGAGGCGAACCTGTCACCCCTGAACTCCTCCTCCTGCAGCTGGTATTGCTGGATCATCGTTCCCATAGCGCCGTCAAGCACCAGTACTCTCTCCTTTATAAGTTCATATATAGCGTTTTCCTTTGCCATTGTCCTGAAGATTATTGTAAGTGCGGTTGCCACCTGGACAGGTTCCGGTGGCAAAATTACATCAGATATTCGGTTTCTTAAGCCCCAGCAACATTGGGAAGGCCCTGTGAACATCCTGTTCAGCCACCACTATCGTCACCTCGTTGGTCGTGGAGATTATTTCCAGTATGTTGATCCCTCCCCATGCAAGAGATTTAAGTATGAAGTAATAGACCCCTGATATCTCGGTGTTGTTTTCGGGCAGCATTATAGTAACGGAGCCCAGTCCGCTCTTCCTTGCCAGCAGTTTTTCCTGGCTGAATATCTTCTTTATCGAGTCGTCCAGAGAATTACTGGTAACGATTGTTGTCTCATATACTCCCTGAGAAAAGGTGCAGAAAACATTCTTCCCGGAGCCGATCTCATCCATTAGCTTCCTCTGGCAGGATATAAGGGTGGGGGAGTTCTCAAAGCTGTGGTCGCTCAGGTCAGACCGCACGATTATGTCTCCCAGCCTGCTCATGAAGGTTTTTATACCCCTGCTGATCTTGAAATAGTATCCGGGCTCCCTCCTGTTTATGGCCATCACGATGGCTCCCTCCTGAACCGGCTTTTTGAGTATCTTCTCCACATCGGGCCTGATCTTCCTGGCCAGCGACGACACATTGATAATGTTGTCGGTCAGCGCCTCCTCCAGGAAAGGCGATTGTGAAATAATCCTGTCAACTGCATGCGCTATAGTCATTCTGCTGGTTTGTTAAAATATCAACACAAAGTTATAAAAAACACAATTAAAACCAATCGGGCACCAGATTTGTATTTCCGTTGATATTGGGGCTGGAAAAAACGGTATACAAGCAACAGGAAGCTTTTACTGAGATTTTTCACGGTCATACCGTACCCGGAAATATAATTTTCCCCGATAAGGGAGCTGACACGAAAACCCTTCTGAACTGATTAGTTACCCCGGTCATAAGATCGATACGGATATTCTTCTTCCGGACAAAAACAAGTATTTTTACCTGCATATTTTTTAACTTGCAATTAAAATGCATAAATGGACTTAAGCTGTAATCAAGAAATCCTTGTTTGATATTCAAGCTTCAATCAATGCAATAGCGATTCATTTGGGCAGTAATCGCAGGTTTTTATTTTTCTTCATTTTTGTAAATTGTCATACAAAATTGTTTGTGCAAACAGAAAACAAATATATACAGCAGCTATGCGCAATTGGCGCCATGCAAATTAATGAACCGGTGTTCTGATTTTATCCGAACTATTTGTTATCTTTGCCGTAGAATGATTAAAACAAAAATTATTTGAGAATTATTAATAAACACATTCTGGGTAAACTGATCCGGAAAAATCGAGGTAACCCGAAACTGGTTAAAGCAGTTCAACAATTGATTTCTGAGATTGAAGATAGCAATTGGGAAACACCATATGATTTGACCGCAAAAAGACCTGATGCTGATTGTGTTTATGGCGGAGAGTTTTATTTCTTCAACATCAATATACATCGCACATTGATAATGATTGAATTTGAAGAAAATGGAGAAGCAACGATTGTTTGGGCTGGTAGTCATGATGATTACGAACTGAATTTTAAAAACAATCGTAATGTAATTAAAAAATGGTTGAGAGATAATAACTGGATTTAAAAATTGGTAATCATGAAAGACATTCTTGACATAAGAGAAATTGAGAAAATAGAAAGATTAGAGAATGAGTATGATTTGGAAAAAGCATCTTTACTTGAGCGCAAATTGCGTTTAATGATTGATGAAAATCCAAATTTAAAACCTTTAAGAAAAAAGCTTCGTGATTTGATTAAAGATTACGAAGATAGGGAATGGTCTGATTTTGAAAAAATCACTGATTCACAAGTAGAGGAGTCTGATAAAGCTGAGGAGATTGTGAATTATGAGAAAAAGTTTATCAATAAGCGCAAAGATACGATTAGAAAAATACTTAAAAAGTATGATATGACCCAGCAGGATTTGGGAATTATCTTGGGACACCCAAAATCGTACATGAGTGAATTGATAAATGGTGTATCTCATTTTACACTTAAGGATTTGGTGATTATTCATCGAATTTTGGGAATAAACCTAAATATATTGATTCCAACTTTTCTGCATTCAGAGACAAGAGATAAGGTTAGAGAATCGATAAAGAAATTGAACAAACCAAAACTCGGATTGAGAAAAACTGAATTGGTATAACATCAACAGTGCATAATGCGTATAACCAATTGCGCCACAAGGGTTAACCAGTATTTTGCGCTGACGGCAAACTTTTATACTTTTACGAATAGGGTTGGCGTAAGCACGCAACTGGTCTTATGCCTAATGGGAAACCTGGTAAAGAAGATACTATAGAAATGTTCGATTTTGCTAAATATATCTATAGTAATACAATTGAGTTAATCGGAAATTGAGTTTGCATAATCAGACAATTTCTGGTTTTAAGTCATTTCGAGAATTCGGTGTATTCGTAAGATATCCTGCCTGGAAAAACTGGTATACCTGCAACAGAGAGCTATTACTGCTATCTGAAAAGCTTTTTTCCTACCTGGTACGCGTCGCCGGTTTTTTTGCCTATCTGGCGGTATTCGCGGGCGCCGCCAATGTATATCAGGGGGTTGATCGCCGCGATGTCGAAGGTTGTGTAGTCGCCGCTGTCCTCAAGCTTATCGGTGTCAATATGTGTTTCAACGATTTTGCCGGCAAAATGGTTTGTGGAGCCGAAAATGCCGGATTCGACAAGTACGCATTCGAGGTTCAGCGGGCACTCCTTTATGATAGGCGGTTTTACGATCTTTGATTCCATTTTCGTGAGGCCGGTTATGTCAAATTTGTCGGTGTCCCTGCCCGAGGTTATCCCGCAGAAGTCCGCTTCCACCATGATATCAACCGAAGCGATGTTCACGGTAAATTCGCCGTTCTTTTTGATCTCGTTGCCCGAGAAGCCGCGGGTTCCTACAGATATCCCGATGGTGGGAGGGGAGCTGGTAAGCAGGCTTATCCACGCTATTGTTACAATATTTGCCTTTTCCATTGTTCCCATAACTACCAGTCCGGTAGGGCAGGGGAACATCAGTTTTTGCGGTCCGAAGGAGGTTTTCATATTCATGTTGTTTTTTGTGCGTCAGCACATGGGGGTTTCATGATTGTTTTGTTTTTGGGGTTCCGGACTGCAAAATAAGAATTTGCCTGTGGGAAATCAAGAATAAACCTGTGAGAAATCAAAAATGAGCCTGTGAGAAATCAAAAATGAGCCTGTGAGAAATCCGGAACAAAACTGTCACGTTATGCCGGCCGCCCGGTTATGAGGGGTTGGAGGGTGTGGTAATCGAGGTAGTAGAGAATTCTCAGCGAGAAGCTGTTTATCTGGGGCTGGCCGGCTATGTATCGCAGGTTATCGAAATAGTTGTTCATCATGTTGCTGCCCCTGTTGTCGATCACATTTTTCCAGAGTACCGTGAGCTGGCTGCCGGGTGCGAAGTGCCAGGTGAGCATCATGTCGATGGTGAAGGCGTTGTAATTGATGTCGGGCGCCTGCAGGTCGCGCGTGAGAGGGGCGAGCCTTCCCTGGTCTGAAAGCAGGAAATAGTCCCCCGTATAGTTAACCCTCGACCAGTAATGGCGCAGGTCGAAGCTGAGTGACAGGTCGTTGGTGAAGACCGTGGATGATCTCAGGGTGTTTGTAAGGGTTTTTGATGGACGCAGTCCGAAATAGACCGAGTCGGGTGCAGTGTGCATGACATAGCCTGCATCGTTCCGCTTTTCGTTGTAGTTGATGCCGTAGCTCAGCCTTATCCTGTCGTTTACCCTGAAAGTGGGCCGGATCTCTGCGCTGTAACCCTCCTGCCTGTGCAGTGTGAAGGTGCGGTTGTAGCTCATGTTTCCGTCAAAATAGAGCCGTTTGCGGTAATCGGTCGAATACATGAAATAGATGCTGTATGCCTGTCCGGTTTCATAAAACCGCCCGGGCACCCGGGGCTCAAAATAGTCCCTTTCGCCTGCAGGCTGGTATCCTGCCCTGATCAGGGCGAAGAACCTGGTGTCAAAAAGGGCTCTTATGTTATATGCCAGGTCGAGCCGGGTAAAATCACCGGGCCGGTAAAGCGTCGAATAAGTTGCTGTAAAGCTGTTTGTGAGGGTGAAAAGGCGCCAGAAGGGTTCGAATATATTGTGGCTTAGCGAGATCTCGTTGTCGGCCAGGTTGTTGCGCCGTAAGAAACCCATGTCGTTCTGGTCGTAGGTGTCGGTAATAACCCTCCTTGAGTAGTTGTACTGCCAGGTTCCCGCATATTTGCCGGCCCCGATATTGTACTTGTAGCCGAAGTTGTTGTCATCTGCTGAATAGTATTGCTGGCTCAGGGCGCCCGCCCCCCTGATGCTGTAAAGGTTGCTGTTGTCAAAGAACCTGAATTCGGTCCCCGTCACATTGGCTGTATAGCCTTCGGCCGATCCTGCCACATTGGTATTGACAAGGCTGACGAACGAGTTATTGGGCAGTGTCTGGTCGGCCACCACCAGGTTGTAGTTCGTGAAGGGCTGGGTCGTGTGGTAACGGGTATCGCCGGTAATTACATCCTGTATTACTGCACGGCCGGGCGCCGTCATCGCGTTGAACACCCCGATGCCCAGTCCCCGTCCCGTCCTCCCCGAGACCTTGGAAGCGTTGATAAGCATTGTCTCCATGGGATTCTCCAGGACCACCTCATCTTCGCCGGCAACCCCGTAGGCCTCCCGGTATCCACCGGGTCTTGAACCGATGCGCCTGGAGTAGAACAGGTCGGCCTTTCCGAACAGCTCGACTCCTTCGGTAAAGAACTGCCTCTGCTCATCGTATCTGACTTCGTGGGGTGTAAGGTTAAGCACTTTGGCATCGGACTGCACCTGGGTGAAATCGGGTATCAGGGCCATGTCGAGGGTGAAGTTCTGGCTTAGCCCGAGCTTTACATCCATGCCGAGGCTTGACGCATTGCCCCAGCCCTGATGGAGGCTGTTGTGCTCTACATAGCCGGTCATGTAGGGAAAGAAGCCAAGCCTTACGGGAGGTGTTATCCCTTCGATGCCACCAAGTCCGCCCATGAACCTCAACGGGTCGCCTACCCTTCGGTTTACGAAGTTCCAACTTGATGTCTCGCGGGTTCGCCTCACCTCGCGCCAGAAGTTTATTCCCCATTCAGCGACTTCAGTTTTGGGGAACCTGAGTGCCGACCAGGGGATCTCGATCTCGGCGATCCATCCATCATCAGTTATCCGGACCTCGCTCTTCCATACCGCATCCCATGAAGAGTCGCCTCGCCTGCTCCCCGAAGTGCTCCCGCCCGAGCCCGAGAGGTTTATATCGGTCTGTACCCCCGATGCAGATACCTCGAAGGTGAACCCGTTTATGCCGTCGTCGAAGGGGTTTATATTGATCCAGAACCTGTCAGCATTCAGACTGTTACCGGTGTTCCTAAGTCCAAGTTCGGTCAGTATGGCAGCGGGATCAGGGTCCTTCATCATGGCACCCACGTAAATTGCCCTGTCGTCGTAGACTACCCTGACGTAAGTGCCGAAAGAGGCGGGCCTGTCGTTGTGCGGCTCGTACATCACAAACCCGGCTGCCGGCTCGGCCTTCAGCCAGGCCGGGTCTTCAAGCCTGCCGTCAATCACCGGGGGAACGGAAACTCTTGTGGCGCGGAGTGTCTTACGGGCCTCATTTGAGTAGTTGGAGGCAACCGTAACTCCGGTTGCCGGCTCGAAAAGAAATATCAGTAAGAAAAGGGTTGCTGCAATAAACCTGTTATCCATATCCTCGCGGGTGCATCCTGTGAGCCGCAAAAATAGCAAAATGCGTCAATATCCCCGAAAGGGAAATATTGCTTTACAACATAATTCAACGGAATCAAGGTTCACATGATGCCCCCCTTCGGAATCCTGTGATGATTTCCCCATTCAACGACCGCCAACGGCACAGCCCGTATCAGAAAAGAAGAAAACACGACGAAAGCCAGGCAGGCAGCCTGACAGGTTCAGGCACTACCGGGGTCAGTCAAAGAAGATGTCGCCGGTTACGTTGACAGAGGCGGTCATACCGGCTATGGAGATCACAAATTCGCCTGCTTCGGTCACCCTCCGGTTTGCCAGGTTTATAAATGAGAGGTCGCCGGGGTCGAGCGTGAATTCGACAGTCCTTGTTTCTCCCGGCTGCAGCTCAATCTTATCAAATGCCCTGAGCCGCCTCACATCGGGGGTTATGGAGGCGACAAGCTGCGAGCTGTAAAGCTTCACTGTCTCCTTCACTGCGGGTCCCGACAGGTGCGAAACATCGACGCTCACTGTCAGCCGTTCGCCGCTCCCAAGGGTCTCTTTATCTATAGTCAGGTTATTGTACTCTACCGATGAATAGCTGATCCCGTGACCGAATTCAAAGAGGGGATTGAACGAGCCTGTATAGTCGTATGCCCCTTCGGGTGTGAGTGATACTTCTGATGGTTTATGGATATACCCCACCAGCGAGTTGGGATACCTGGGATAGGTGTAGGGAAGACGTCCCGACGGGTTGACCCTGCCGTAGACAATGTCGGCAAGGGCATCGGCGCCATAGTTGCCCGGCAGGTAGATGTTTATGATGGCATCCATTTCATCTGCAAAGGATGTTATCAGCCGGGGGCGGCCCTGGTTGAGGACCAGGATTACCGGTTTGCCGGTTCCGGCAATGGCCAGGGCCAGTTTTTCCTGCAGTGGCGATATGGTAAGGTCGTTCAGGTCGCCCGGCTTCTCGGTGTATGAGTTTTCACCCAGGCAGAGAAGCACCACGTCAGCCTGGCGGGCCCTTCTTACGGCTGCCTGTATGTCAACCTCCTCTTCCTCAAAGTACTGCCCGCTTTCGATATATCTTGTGCCCGGTTCATACATTATGTTACCGGCTCCGCCTGCTTTTCTGAATGCGTCGACGATGGTATTGAAATCTTCGGTAAACTCCGGGGTTCTGTCGCCCTGCCAGCTGTATGTCCATCCCCCGTTAAGGGCGCGCATCGAATTGGCATTGGGGCCGGTGATCAGTATACGGGTGTTTTCCGAAAGTGGAAGGATATCATTGTTGTTGGTAAGAAGAGTAATGGACTCGGAGGCTGTCTCATAGGCTTTCTGCGCATGTTCGGGCCCTGCGAAAAGCGGATATTCGTCCGGATCGATAAAGGGCTGATCGAACAGTCCCAGCTCCTTTTTTACCAGGAGTATCCTGTAAACCGCATCATCTATGCGCGACAGGGGCACTTCACCTTCATTGACCAGCTCAACCAGGTTCTTATGAAAGTCCCTGAAATTATACGGGATCATGCTCATGTCAACACCGGCGTTTATTGCCAGTTTAATTGCCTCTTTGGATGAGGCGGCTATTTTATCCCTTGTATAAAGATTCTCTATATCGGCCCAGTCCGTCAGTACCAGTCCCCTAAACCCCAGCTCCTCCTTGAGAAGGTCTGTAATGATCTCTTTGCTTGCATGAACCGATACGTTATTTACAAGTCCGCTGTTCAGCATTATGGTGAGGACTCCTGCATCTACTGCTGCCTGGAAGGGGGGCAGGTGCTTATCCCTCAGGTCCATCTCCGGGATGTAAACAGGGGTACGGTCCTTTCCCGAGAACGGCATCGAATAGCCGTAGAAATGCTTGGGGCAGGATGCGAGCCTGTGGGGGTGGGAGATATCATTGTTTTTCCCTTCGTAGCCGTCAATCATTGCCAGACCCATTATTTCAGTAATGTAAGGGTCCTCGCCGAATGACTCCCACTGCCTTGCCCACCTGGGGTCGGATCCCAGGTCGAGTACGGGCGAAAAGTTCCATGGAATTCCCACTGCACGGGTTTCATAAGCAGTAACAGCCGCAGCCTCTTCAACCAATTCAGGGTTCCAGGTGGCCGCCATGCCTATCTGCTGGGGGAACATCGTTGCTTCGGCAATATAGGTTGAGCCGTGGATTGCATCAATGCCGTAAATGACAGGGATGCCGTGCCGGGTCTCTTCGGTGGCAACCTGCTGTATGGTGCTGATCAGCTCAAGCCATAGGTCGCGGTTCTGCGCCACTGTATTCGGCGTGTTAAGTATAGAACCTCCCCCGTAGGTCACAAGGTATTCCCTCAGAAGTCCCATGTCGAGCCTGACCGGTACATGGCTGGAGTAGATGTTATCTCCTTCGGTAACGCCGTCAATTGTTATCTGCATCATCTGGCCCACCTTCTCTTCGAGGGTCATCTCCGACATTAGGCTGACGATGAACGGATCCTTTCCGGCCTCCGACCGGGGTGTGCATGAGTGGATCAACAGGGTGGTTGCTGTGAGCAGTGCAATAATCAGGGTTTTATACATGTGGTTTTGTCTGGTGATGGGTGATGAGGGGTTCATGGTTACTGAGTTTTAGATTGGTTTATTGGCTGATTTAATATGTATCCTGGTATTTTCCGCTGGTTTTCTGATCGATTTTGCGGGATCGGGTTTAAACCGGTATTGCTTAACAAAAATATAAAAATTGGCCAATCTTTTTGCATCTGATATATCTGTTTGCCAGTTTGTTTTCAGAAGATGACTGTTTTCTGAAATTTTTGATTACTTTTGCACCGCATTTAACAAAGGATGTAGTTGAACAATCTTACCGGTTTTAGAATATCTCACACTATTTTACGATCGCACCTGAATTGATCCGGATAAAGACCCGGATGTAAAGGAATGATGTCGGTAGCATCCAATTTAATTATTAATCAAAGGTTGACCTGATATCATCGGTGATGGAAGATTCGGGAAAGCCTGCAAACAATCTGATATGTTGTTTAAAGAGATGGGGCTTTCGCCGGAAATTCTTATGGGTATTGAAGCCCTGGGGTTCATGGATGCCACCCCGATACAGGAACAGGTAATTCCTGTTTTATTAAGAGAGAAGAGGGATATTATTGGCCTGGCGCAGACAGGCACGGGGAAAACCGCGGCATTCGGGCTCCCTGCACTGGAGAATATCGATATTGGTGACAATTACCCACAATTACTTGTTTTAAGTCCCACCCGCGAACTTTGCATGCAAATTACACGTGACATTGATGGTTACGGTAAATTCATGAAAGGATTGAGGACAGTTGCCGTTTATGGCGGATCTTCAATAGATCAGCAGGTAAGGGCACTGAAGCGGGGGGCCCATGTTGTTGTAGCCACACCGGGAAGGATTCATGACCTGATAAGGCGCAACCGGATAAACCTGTCGCTTGTGTCTACGCTGGTGCTGGATGAAGCTGACGAGATGCTGAAGATGGGATTCCGCGATGACCTTGATGCCATCCTGGCACAGACACCGGCAAACAAGAACACCCTACTCTTTTCGGCGACAATGGCAACAGGCATCACGGCAATTGCCAGAAAATATATGCATGACCCCCTGGAGATCACCATGGGCAAAAAAAATGCAGGTGCTGAAAATGTAACGCATATATACCACATGGTACAAGCAAAGGACCGGTACAATGCACTTAAAAGGGTGGTGGATTTTAACCCCGGGATATATGGTATAGTGTTCTGCCGGACCCGGAAGGAGACAAAGGATGTTGCCGGCTGGCTGATGAGAGACGGTTATAATGCAGAGGCCCTGCATGGTGACCTTACGCAGGCACAGCGCGATTATGTGATGCAGAAGTTCCGTGAAAGAAACCTCAATGTTCTTGTAGCGACCGACGTGGCGGCACGGGGACTCGATGTCACTGACCTGACGCATATTATAAATTATAACCTTCCTGATGATAACGAAGCCTATACCCACAGGTCGGGGCGGACAGGCAGGGCAGGCAAAGAGGGGATAACCGTTTCGATCATTAACATGAATGAGCGGGGACGGATATCACAGATCGAAAATGTGATCAGAAAAAAAATTGACCGGATGCCGGTACCTGCAGGTACGGATATTTGTGAACGGCAGCTTTTCAATATGGTGGACCGGATGCGTAACTCCACGGTTTCGCATGATCAGATAGATCCTTATATGGACAGGGTCTATGACATGCTTGGTGACCTGTCAAAGGAGGAGATCATCAAAAGGTTCGTATCAACCGAATTCAACCGCTTCCTTGATTATTACAAGAATGCGCCGGACCTGAATGTGGAAAGTAAAAAGGTGCGAAGGGACGATACAGCTTTTTCAGGACGAAAACAAAAGGTAAACAGGGGAGGGGTGATGGCACGGGTACTTTTCAATGTCGGAAAAGGGAAAAAAATTACGAAACGGGAGATCATCGACCTGTTCTCTTCCGCTCCGGGAGCATCAGGTGTGGAGATTGGGAATATCGATATCTACAAGCGTACCTCCTCAGTTGAGGTGGACAGTAAATTGGCGCAACGCATAATAGCAGATCTTAACCGGACGGTATACAAGGGTGTAAGGATCGAGGCCGAGGAAAATTATGAATTTGCCGGTAACGATTTCCGCGACCGCAACAAAGGGCCACGCGGCCGAAAAAGAATCAGAATGAACTAGTTCCTCCCGGCCTCCAGATTAATAACCAGTGCGATGTCATCAAGAATAAACCTGTCAACCAGCTCAGCAAACACTGTCGGCGACTGGTAATTCACTCCCCACTCCGTACGGTCTATCAAAAACTGCACCGATCTGGCGGTAACCTTCTCTTCGTCAGCTTCTATCATGGCATTGAAGGTGACTGACCTTGTTGTGCCCCGCATTGTAAGATTACCTGTGATAGTGTGTGAATAGTCTCTGCTAACTTCACCCGCCTCCTCAACCGCGGTGATCTCGAATTTTGCTTCGGGGTAATTCGGCACATCAAAGAAATCGTCTGATTCCAAGTGCGCCTTTAACCTGGCATTCCTGCCCGGATCGGTAATGTCAAGAACGACTATGTTCTCCATATCAATCACAAACTCTCCGCCGACTATATCACCATTGATTACTTTAAGGTGTCCTTCCTTTAAAGTAACAATTCCGTCGTGCTGCGAGGCCGGCCTTGCGCCGATCCATTCAACATTACTTGTTTCCGTATTGGCATAAAAGGTTTCATAATCGCCTTCCGCCAAAGCAGCCGTGCCGGCTTCTCCGGTAACAGCCCTCTCTCCTGAGGGTCCCTGGCAGGAATATACTGCTGCCACTAATACTAAAAAGAGTGTTCTTGTATACATATCATTCAGTGTTGGTTAAACTATTAAAATTCTGCATGTCATAATCCTTGCATATGCCGGCAGTTTAACCCGGATAGACCGGAAATATCCCGACAACCCGGAATCATTCTGCCCGTCTATCAACACCGTGCAATGGAGTTTGTTTAAATTTTAAGATTTTTTGACAGTATCGGAAAGGTTTTCCATTCCCTGAAAATATCAAGGGATATTATATCATCATGGATATGGGCAGGTTCAGATTGTAGTCAGTTAGAGAACCAATGATTACTTTACCGGAGAGCAGTTCCGGATTTGCCCTGGCTTTGTTGCCCGATGGGCATTGGGGTCAGTCCTTCTCTTTTCCGCTGTTTTCAGCGGCGGTTCCTTCGGTCCCGGATTCCAGGGGGGACTGGAAACGGCTGTACGCGTCATTAAATCCGGTCATCAGATCATTAAATACCTCTTTAACCGTTGATATCCTGTCGGCCAGGTAGGCATTGCTCCCGGCAAAGGCGTAACCGCTTCTCATATTGCCCTTGTAGGCATTGTAGAGGGCTGTTATGATGCAATACGGGCTGCTTGACACATCGCATGTTTTGATACAGTGGAACGGGCACTTAATGGGTTTTTTCAAACCATGTTTCACTTTATTGAGGAATTCGTTCATGACCGCCCTGCCCGGCATGCCCACCGGACTCTGGATGATCTCCATATCGGTTTCCCGGGCATTGACATAGCTCATCTTGAATTTTTCCGATGCATCGCACTCCTGCGTGGTCACAAACCTGGTGCCCAACTGGACTGCCTTTGCGCCTTTCTGCATTATTTTAAAGACATCCTCACCTGTATATATGCCGCCGGCCGCAATTACCGGTATCTCCTTCCCGTATTTCTCCTCAAACAACCTTATTTCCCTGACTACTTCAGTAACAAGGTGATCGAGCGAGTAACCGGGATCATCGATATTATCCCTTTTGAATCCGAGGTGCCCGCCTGCCTTTGGTCCTTCAACGACAAAAGCATCGGGGAGGTAGTCATAGAGAGATTTCCATTTGTCACAAATCAGTTTTGCCGCCCTGCCCGACGAAACTATGGGCACAAGCTTTGTGATGCTGTCAGATTTGAGGAAAGACGGCAGTTGAAGTGGAAGTCCGGCTCCCGCAAATATGATGTCAGCCTTTTCAGATATCGATGTACGCACCAGGTCTGCAAAGTTTGTCATGGCCACCATCACGTTCACCCCGATTATACCCTCTGTCTTCTCCTTAGCTTTCCTGATCTCCGTCCTCAGCCCTTCAATATTGGCTTCAATGTAGTCAAGCATCGGGTTACGGTGTACCATACCCAGTCCGGCAGACGAAATAACGCCAACTCCGCCCTGGTTCGCCACCGCCACCGCCAGTTTCGACATCGAAATACCCACTCCCATTCCACCTTGTACAATGGGCACAGGTATGTTCAAACCTCCTATCTTCAATTCTCTCATTATTTCACTCTCCCGGTTATGTTATAAAACATCATGTAAAGGTAGGTAAAGAATATCGCAATCTACCATACATATAGATGTTTAAATGTTAAAAAAATATTATTTTTATCTGGTTGATACGAAATGCTGTTGAGTTAAACAAACTATCTGATGAAGGGATCATTGGTTACAGCGATTCTGGCAGTTTTTTATACCTGCCTTACGGCGGAAGCTAACGCCATTTATGCAGCGACTTCGTCCCGTACAACAGGCGCCGGTGCTTCAACCAACTCATATTATGCTGCCGGTGCAGACCTTGATTCCTGCTTTTTTAATACCATAGCTTCCGGCCACAGTACCGGCACCGGCTATATCCCTGGCTCCAGCCATGGTTCCGGCACCGGCCGTGGTGCCAATATTCCTGAAGCAGCAGCAATCCGGGCTGCAATTGACAGCATTGCCAGCGAGTACGGGATACCATCTGTTGCTTTTGCTGTGGTTAACCGTGACAGTATAATTGTGGCTGATGCTGTCGGACTGGCAGCCGGCTATGAAGATCCGGAAAGGGGCATTGCCGCCACACCCGGTACGGTTTACCGGATAGGTTCTGTTACCAAGACA